>JAOARK010000289.1 GCA_025210575.1 Schleiferiaceae bacterium | reverse complement strand
GATAGAATCTTTGGAACCTTAGTTTATGATGATCATAAAAAGGTTAAATATGGTTTGGATGTTCTAGATGACGCCACAGCTAGAGATGTAAAGTACCAGCTAAAACTTCCGTTTAACGACTCAATAAAAACAGACTACTAATTAAAGTGTATTGTGCGTACCATCGCAATAGGGAGGATTTTTAGTCTGTTTACATTGACATAACCATACATCATCGGTTTTAATCGGTTTTATGACTAAAGGAAGTTGATCACTCCCTTTTTTATGGGTCATATCACAAAACGGCTGATCTACGGACTTACCACATGCACACCACAAATAAGACTTACCTTCTTCTAACAGTACTTGGGCCGGATGCGTCTCTGCAACAATACTTCCTTCTCTTTGAACAGGCTTTACTTTTTCTTTTGGTCCTTCACTGTTTTTATAATAGGAAAGCGCACCAGATGGGCAAAGATCAATTTGCTTCATGATTCGTTCAGAATCGGCACCTTCCATATTTACCCAAGGTCTTTCTCTCGGATCGAACACCTGACTCAATCCTTTGAAGCAATTAGTGCTGTGTATACAATCTTTGTGGTTCCAAACCACCGTAATCTCCCCGTTCGTGTATTTTTTTTCCATGCCTTTAAGCTACTAAATCATTTGCATGGATTAAAGTGTAGTAATCTACCAGCGTTGCTTTTTATTTACTCGACTGGCAATCAATGCATAAACCTGAAATAACCAAGTCAAAATCTCTAAGAGTGGTAGAAATATGAGAATTCGATATGAGCCCAATTTTAAGGTAGACAGCGTGAATACCAAATATTGAAGCAACAATTTAGATCCTGCAATGATTAATAACTCTAAATGATATTCGGTGAAAACCGCGGTTAATGCTACGCCAATATAAAATAGAGGTATAAGCATAGAGTACAATCCCAACGCAAATTTGTGATAAGGCTTGTAATACTTAGAAGTCTTGTAATGGCGCTGTTTTTGTTTTAACCAAGTACCAAACGACTTCTTAGGTTCCGAAATAGTATGGCTTTCTCTTGTAAATTGAATAGTAATGTTCTTTGCATTTCCTGCTTCCTGCACAAATAGATCGTCATCTCCAGAAGGAATATGCATGTGATTTACAAAGCCCTTTTTCTCAAAAAATAATTGTCTATGATAAGCCATGTTCCGGCCTACTCCCATATAAGGGATACCCAATAAGGCATACGTCATATATTGAATTGCCGTATGAACCGTTTCAAATTGGATAAACAAATTCACAAGGCTATTGTTCAACGCATATTTTCCGTAACCCAAAACCAACGCTTTATGCGAAGAGAACCCTGATGTCATTTCGCGAATCCAATGATTTGAGGCGGGATGACAATCTGCATCTGTTAATAGTAAATGCTCGTGTGTGGCAGCTTTAATACCTAATGTCAATCCATACTTTTTCCCTAACCAAAAGCGATCATTAATGGCCACATCTACCAGCTTAAGATTAGGGTACTTTGCTTGTAGTTCTTCGATTACATCCTTAGATTCATCTAGCGATTGGTCGTTTACGGCTACTACTTCAAAATTAGAATAGTCTTGCTCGCAAAGTTTAGGCAGGTTTTTCCTGAAATTTTCAGCCTCATTGCGCCCCACAACAATTACCGATATGGGGTAGTTGGGATGACTACTTTGCCTTTTCTTCGCGAAACCAAATCGTAAGAAAAACAAGTAATACAAAGAAATCAGTGCACTTACACTTATGAAAAACCAGTAGAGTATTTCTTGAATGGGCATAGACTAAAGTAAGTCGCAAATGTATTTGTGCCTGTAAGTGGATTCGCAAAAAAGTTGAAATACTTATTAACCAAAATTGAGAGCTCCATCTTTTTATGTGCTTTTAAAAAAATACAAGATTTGGAAAGTATCTTGCGGCCTTTTAAACGAAGTTTATTTTGGAGAACATCACGACAGGTCACTGGATTTTTGCAGGAATTTTCACCATTCTTTTTGTAGCCATATTATGGTGGACCTATCAAAAAGATAAAGGCACGCACAAAATGCATTATGCCGGTGCTTTCAAGATCATCGTATTTATTATTGTCACTTTCTTCATCATCTTCATCTTTAAAAGGTTGGGCTAGAAAATGAGTATTCTCAATTTCCTGGATCATTGGATTTTTAACAACACCTTTTTTATTTTATTGCTGCTTTTCCTGTTCAACAAAATGAACATGAAATTCAATCTGAGTTGGGTCACTCCAAAAATGGCCTATGTCATTATCATCGGTTTTTTTGCTCGAATCGTTCTTTCATGGTCCGAACTAAGCAGTTTAGAATATTGGGCAAATATTGCGGATGGACTAGAATCGAAATACGTTTGGCTGCGTCTTCTCATGTTATCGGCCAACCTATCCTTACCTCTACTGTTGTTCACCAAATTGAAACATCAATTTGGGTTTGTACTTTTTGTAGCACTTGCGGTAAATTTTGGAGTGATGATGGAACGATTTGTGGTACTCACAACAAGCATTCATCGCGATTTTGGGAATCAAGGAATATTCTATCCAACCTACGCTTTTTTTGTTCAAGTCATCTTTCCAAGTGTGGTAATTGCTGGTGCTTTATATGGGTACTATTTCTATAAACATGGCAACAAAATAAAAGTAGAAGAACGAAATGATGTTCTTTAAGCCTCGAATAGATCTTCGTACAACGCATACACTTCGTAAATACGATCTACATAGGTAACCACTTCAATACCTCTGCAATAACCATACTTAACCACCTTGTCATTGTAATATTTGGGACTGGATTTCTTTAATAAGTAATAGGCAACATCATCCCATTTCTGAGGATCTTTACCATACTTCTCAGCCAATCGTTGAGCGTCAAAAACATGACCCTGACCAACATTATATGCGCCCAAAATGAACTTTTGTCTTTCTATAGGGTCTTCAATTCTTTCTTGAAACAGATCTTCTAACCAAACAATATGTCTTGTTCCTCCATAAATTCCTCTTTCTGGATTTGTTGGATTATGCACACCATAACTGGCCGCAGT
>JAOARK010000288.1 GCA_025210575.1 Schleiferiaceae bacterium | reverse complement strand
CAGCTGCCGCTGCTGCCCATCAATTAGGATTAAAATGGCCGGAAATTAAAGAAGGAATTGAATCCTTTCAAGGGGTAAAACGCAGATTTGAGGTTCATATTAAAAATAAAGACCTTGTTTATATAGATGATTACGCTCACCATCCAAAGGAGATTGAAGCGCTGATTCAGTCCGTAAAAGAACTTTATCCTCAAAAAAAGATCACCACAATTTTTCAACCTCACTTATTCTCTCGTACTCGAGATTTCAGCAACGAATTTGCTGATGCACTTTCGTTAAGTGACAATTTACTTCTATTAGACATCTACCCTGCTCGTGAAAAACCAATTCAAGGCATCACCTCTGAATGGTTATTAGCAAAAACAGAATGCGCATCCGCTACTGTTGTCAGCAAAGAAGATTTAAATCAAAAAGTACTAGAACTCAAGCCTCAAGTGGTACTCACTGTTGGTGCAGGAGACATAGATCAATGTGTTGAACCCTTAAAATCTGCGTTATTAAAAGAATGAAAGTGTTCAACAGAAATAACATACTTCTAATAGTAGCATTGGCATGTACAATCGGCTTAATGGCTTTTGCTTCGATGCACAAAAACGATTTTAAAACACATCTAGAAATTCAAATAACCAATAACGAATTTCAATATTTCCTTACCGAACAGGATTTAATGAATAGGGTGACTTCTCTCTACGATTCTATCGAAAATGTACCTATAGAAGAAATTAACATAGCCATGTTAGAAGATACCCTTGAAAGCCTCACCTACGTGGAGAATGCCGAGGTATTTTCGACATTAGACGGTAAGCTGTCTATAGTTGTAAACCAAAACAAAGCAATTGCGCGGATCTACGATGGAAATAATCATTATTACCTCAACTCGAAGGGTGAGACAATGCCATTGTCGCGCAACTATTCAGCAATGGTGCCATTAGTAACAGGAAATGTAAAGCAAGAGCAACTTCAATACACGCACCAGCTACTGCTGAAATCAATAAACGACCCTTTTTATCACAACATTATTACAGGAATAGATTATAAGACTGACGACATAAAAATATATACAGCTTTAGGTAAGCACCAAATCACTTGGGGTGACACAACTGCCACCTCAACAAAAATGGAAAAGCTGAAATTGTTTTACCAGAGCTTGGAAGAAGACGAATTAAAAAGCCTTAAAACGGTGAATGTAACTTTTAAAGATCAGGTGGTATTCACAAACTAATTATGATGAACACAGAAAAAATAGCCGTTGGATTAGATATTGGTACCACCAAGATTGTTTGTGTTGTTGGTAAGTTAAACGAGCACGCAAAAATTGAAATTTTGGGCGTTGGACAAGCCAAATCTACTGGTGTTCAAGATGGTGTTGTAGTAAACATTATCCAAACTGAAGAAGCGATTAGAGAAGCTGTTGCTGAGGCTGAAAACCAATCGGGCTTAAAAATATATAGCGTAGTTGCTGGTATTGCAGGTAAGCACATTAGAAGTTTACAACACAGTGATTATGTAACACGCACTAACAACAGCGATGATGTAATAGAGCAAGAAGACATAGATAACTTGATTGAAAATGTCCACAAGTTAGTTATGCTTCCTGGTGAAGAAATCATTCACGTTCTACCTCAAGAATATAAGGTTGATGGTCAACCAAACATCAAGCATCCTATTGGAATGCATGGAAGCCGTCTGGAAGCCAACCTACACTTGGTTGTTGGACAGACTTCCTCTATCCGCAACATTGGGCGCTCCATTAAAAATGCAGAATTAGACCTCACAGATATTACGTTAGAACCATTAGCCAGTGCAAGTTCTACATTGGCTGAAGAAGAAAAAGAAGCGGGTGTTGCATTGATTGACATTGGAGGTGGAACAACGGATCTTGCCATTTTCAAAGATGGTATCATCCGTCATACAGCGGTGATTTCCATGGGTGGAAAGATCATCACTAATGACATCAAAGAAGGGTGTGAGATTATCGAGCGTCAAGCGGAATTATTAAAGATCAAATTTGGCTCTACTTGGCCAGCGGAGAATAGTGCCACAGAAATTATTACGATCCCAGGACTTCGAGGAAGAGAACCAAAAGAGGTCTCTAAAAACATGTTGTCTCAGATAATCCATGCGCGTGTAAAAGAGATAATCAGTGCGGTACATGCAGAAATATTAGGCTATGGCCATGAGCAGCAAAACAAGAGACTTATTGCCGGTTTGGTTTTAACAGGAGGTGGATCTCAATTAAAGCACATCAAACAACTTATTGAGTTTGAAACGGGCATGAGCACTCGCATTGGCTACCCTAACGAACATTTGGCAAATAAGACGGACAAAACCCTCATGTCTCCTATGTATGCCACGGCAATAGGGTTATTGATAAAAGGTTTGGAGAACGAGTCGAAAGAAAACATGGCAGGAGACCCAAATGTTGTTCCTCGAGAAGAACCTGCACCTGCAACTGTAATAGAAAAACAAGAAGAACCCGAAAACACCGAGATAGAAGAAGGAGAAACTCCGGAACCTACTCAACCATCTGATAAAAAGAACTTCTTAGACCGATGGTTTGATAAACTAAAGAACTTTTTAGATAACGACATTGAATAACCCCCAAGCTCTCAATTTACAGTTATGCCAGAAGAAATAGCGAACAACGATTTAAATTTTAACCTTCCCATTAACCGCTCCTCAGTGATCAAGGTTATTGGTGTAGGTGGCGGTGGTAGCAACGCTGTTAACCACATGCAGTCTTTAAACATTAAAGATGTAGACTACATTATTTGTAATACGGATGCACAGGCCTTAGATCATTCTACAATAAGCAATAAAGTCCAACTAGGTGCTTCGCTTACAGAAGGAATGGGAGCTGGCGCAAACCCTGAAGTAGGAAGAGATGCCGCTATTGAAAGCTTGGAGGAAGTAAAAACCATTTTGGAGAATAAAACCAAAATGCTTTTTGTTACTGCTGGTATGGGAGGTGGAACCGGAACAGGAGCCGCTCCGATCATTGCTAAGCTTTCTCAAGACATGGGGTTACTTACGGTGGGTATCGTTACCATGCCCTTTGGGTTTGAAGGTTCAAACCGAATGGAGCAAGCGGAACAGGGGTTAAAAGAATTTAGAAAGTATGTAGATTCTCTTATCGTTATCAAGAACGATAAGCTTAGAGATGTTTATGGAAACCTTGGTTTCAAGAAAGGTTTTCAAATGGCAGACAAAGTATTGGCTACTGCTGTAAAAGCTATTGCCGAAGTGATTACTTCGCACTATGGGGTGAATATTGACTTACGTGATGCTAAAACCGTTCTTTCCAAGAGTGGCACCGCAATTATGGGATCTGCTAAAGCTGGAGGTCAAAATAGAGCAACAGAGGCCATTATGGGGGCTTTAGACTCACCCTTACTAAATGATAATCACATTAAGGGTGCTAAAAACGTATTGCTACTTATTATTTCTGGTGACGAAGATCATGAGATAACCATTGACGAAATCGGACAGATCAACGAGTATATTCAGAATGAAGCGGGAGGTAGCGCAAACATTATTCTGGGTATGGGCGAAGATGTGGAACTCAAAGATCAGATTAGCGTAACGGTTATAGCTACGGGTTTCGAAGGTGGAGACCAACCACACCTTCCTGGCATTAAAAAGCAGGATGAAAAAATAAAGATCCCTTTAGGGACTGAGGTGATTGAAACACCTCCAACTGTTGTTGAAACAAAGCCTGCAGCTCCCGTTATTCAAGATCCAATGAATACACCTATCGCTAAAACAACTAGGGTCACTCCCTCAAATAGCGATGGGCAAGTAGACTTATTCCAAGGTATTGAAGAAGCAGAGGCTAGAATTCAACAAGACATTGCTCCTCAAGAAGACGTAGTTGAAAATATCATTCAAAACGAGCCACTCGAGCAGGAAGAAGAGGTTAAATCTGAAACGATAGAAACTATAGAACCAAGCACTTCTGAAGAACTCAATGAAGAAAACGATGTCTTTAGCAGTGATTTTACTGATGACCTCAACTCGAACGAAATATTGTTTGAGGTGACTCGCGTTGACGGGCCAGCAAATAACGAACCTCAACCTTCAATAGAAGAATTAGAGGTACCTAGTGCACTTCCTGAACAAGAATCTAATATTGGATTTGAAGAGACCATTGAAGAAACGAAGTTCGTTTTGGAGGATGAATTTACTCCTGAAGAATCAAAGCATGATGCAGACGAAATAATAAACACTGTATTTGTTGAATCTGCCATCAACGATGCTGATGAAAAAGAAAATATAGTTCTTGACGAGGACTTTGAATTCACATTAGAAGACGACTTCAATATTTCAAATGAAGAAATTGAAGAGCCACAATTATCTCAAAAAGAGGCACCTTTAGAGACGGCTCCGATTTTAGATCCAATGAATTTCTCTATTGATGAGATCAATAAAATAACTCGTCAGCCTGCAGAGGAAGAAGCTTTTATTGAAGAGCCTCAGCTCGTAGACACTACAGAAGAGGAACCTCATGAAACGAAGGAACCAGAAGTACGAAAAGTCACTTTGGATGATCTTCGCGAATTGGAACAAAAGTTAGGCGTTGGCACTCCAAAAACAGAGCCTGTAAGTAAAACTGAACCAAATAACGAAGGTGATGAGTTCCTAGATTTTGGTGTAAAAACGATTAGTAAAGAAGAGCTCGAAGCTAAAGAGGATGTAAATCCTATTGACAATAAAATAGACTTTGCAAACAGCAAATTGGTTCGCGACCGCTTTAATAGGCTTGGAAGTTTCCAATACAAATTCACTTCAAATGAGGTAGATAATAAAGAACCTGCATTTAAGAGAATAGGATTGGAAGTTCAGAATAATGGGATAAGTGATGAAAACCCAATTTCAAGAATGAGTGTGAATGGCGAAGGCAATGACCTTAACATTAACAACAATAACTCTTTCTTACACGATAATGTAGACTGACTTAGACAAGAACGTCCTCAATAAAAAAGTCCCGCATAAGCGGGACTTTTTTTATACTATAAAGTAACTTCTCTATTTAGATAGAATGCTTTCAATCTCCACGTCAACAGTTCCTAAAGAGTCTACGTCCATTTCTTGCTCTAATTGCACAACTACCAACGTTGGGCTTTTAGAAACAATGTCTAACACACTTGTTTGACCGTTTTCTGTCAATTCAATCTGATCTTCTCCTAGAACTTTATAAGTACCATTTCCTTGCTGTTCTAAAGGAATGGTATCCGAAAACAATGGAGCTAGATCTATTGCCACATCTGCGCTCCAATCATAGCTAAATGAATTGTCATTATTAAAGGTATAGCCTCCATCTGTATCAATGCTTTCGCCTTCAACTTCAATAGGCAATCCGTTAAATTTCAATTTGATTTGCATTTCCAAGTCATCCAAACCCCAAGTCCCAACAATATAGTCAGGCCAAGTTGGCGTACTATTCGTTTCTTCTTTTTTACATGAAAGAAGAACCAAGAATGTAGCAGTAAATAAGATTAGTTTTTTCATCAAGCTGTTTTTTTCTTCAATTCGAGAACAGTTATTTCAGGCCATATACCTACTCTTCCCGGAAACGCAAGGTAACCAAATCCTCTATTTACATACAAATATCTATTGTTTTCTTCGTACAAGCCTGCCCACTTGGGGTATCGTAGTTGAACGGGGCTCAACTTAACTAAGCCAGGAATCTCAATACCGAACTGCATACCATGTGTGTGACCGCTTAAAGTTAAATCCACTTTTGTGTTGTGATTTTTTACTTGCTCGTCATAATGCGAAGGATCGTGTGATAGTAGCACCTTGAAACTTTCTTTCTGAGCACTACTTAAGGCTTTTTCAAAATCACCATACTTAGCAAAACCTCCGGCTCCCCAATTCTGAATTCCCAATAGATCTATTGAGGCATCATCCTTTTTAATAGACACCGACTCATCAAGCATTAGCTTAAAACCTAACTCACCATGAATCTCTTTAAGGCGATCTAGATTCTTCTTCTTTGCTTCATCGCTTGGCCACGAAACATAATCTCCGTAGTCATGATTCCCTAAAATCGAATACATACCATAAGGAGCATTCAATCGACTAAAGGTTTCGATCCAAGGATCCATTTCTTCAGCTTTGTTATTCACCAGGTCACCCGTGAAAACAATCATATCTGCTCCTTGTTCATTAACAAGATCAACTCCATATTGAATTTTCTCCTTATTGGTAAAACTTCCACTGTGAACATCAGAAATCTGCGCGATGGTAAAACCATCAAATTCTTCAGGAAGGCCATCAAAGAAGACAGTTTGTCTAATAACCCTAAAATTATACTTCCCTTTGTAGATCCCGTACAGAATAGACCCTAATGGGATTGCCGCTAACGCCAGTCCCAATTGACTGATAAACTTCCTTCTACCGGGTATGTACTCCGAGTTTTCCTGCCCGCTACTTCCCTGACTAAAAAAGTCTACCAAGAAGACGATACTACCTTGAACCACTCTTACCAGATCTTCAGAAAAGAGAAAAAGAACCACGAACAACTTTGGCACATAAGAAAGCACCATTAATCCCATGAAATTATTGATGATCTTCTGGGGGGCTGAAGCTCTATCGAAATTCTGCGTAGTGTAAAGCATATAGCCCAACACAAATAAAGTTACCGCCCAATAAACGTATTTAATCCAGGGATGATCTGCAAAGGCTACCTTAATCGCTTGAAAGGTGTAGATATCAATTAACAGAAATATACCGAATGCCAGTGCCATCCAAAGTATTGCTTGATGCATTGTTTTATCTTTCATTAAACTACCTCAAATATTTGGGCAGCCGTAAGTTCAAGCAGTTCTGGTTAATAACCCATAACGTTGCGCACACGTTTTATTGTGTTTTGCGCTATAGGACGTGCCTTATCAGCACCTTTTTTAAGTTCGTTCCAAATATATTCAGGGTTGGCCATCAGTTCATCAAAACGAGTTCTCTCCGTTTCAAATTCTGATAATATCAGCTCAAACAAGGCCATCTTCGCATGTCCAAAGCCATAATTACCTCCTAAATAATTCTGACGCATTACTGCTATCTCTTCTTCACTTGCTAGTAACGAGTAGAGAGCAAAAACATTACAAGTGTCAGGATCTTTTGGATCTTCTAAAGGAGTGCTATCTGTAACCACACTCATCACTTGCTTTTTCAGCTTTTTCTTTGGAAGAAAAACATCAATGACATTGCCATAACTCTTACTCATCTTACGACCATCCGATCCAGGTATAGTCATAACACTTTCGCTGATCTTTGCTTCGGGTACAACAAAAACCTCGTCTTTATACTGATGATTAACAGCCTTTGCAATGTCTCTTGTAATTTCAAGATGCTGACGCTGATCTTTACCTACAGGAACTTCATTTGCATCATATAGAATAATGTCTGAAGCCATTAACACTGGGTAATCAAATAATCCCGCATTAACATCACTGAGGTTATCTGCTTTATCCTTAAATGAATGGGCATTGGCCAACATCGGATATGGAGTAAAGCAATTCAAGTACCACGTGAGCTCCGTACATTCAACAATGTCACTTTGCAAATAGAAGCAAGATTTATCAGTATCTAAACCGCATGCGAGCCAAGCTGCAGCAGTAGCGAGAACGTTTTCTTTTCTTAACTCCGCATCCTTAATTGTTGTAAGCGAATGCAGGTCTGCTATAAATAAAAAGGAGTCATTCTTAGGCTGATTAGCTAATGCAATTGCCGGACGAATAGCTCCTAAAATATTTCCTAAATGTTGTCTTCCTGAACTTTGAATTCCGGTGAGTACTCTTGCCATTAAAATTTTCTAGATTATCGTTTTTCTATTGTGGTTTTCATTCTAACCAAGGTAGGCTTACTCAGGTCATTATTGAAGTAAAAGTTCTTATCGGTAGCATATACCTGACGTGTAGGTTCGTTCTCAATTACTTCCCATTGCGTTGGTACTACTGTCGTATCTGTTGAAGTATTTCCATACACATAACTCACACCGTTAATCATTCCTGCGGCCTCATCTACCTCGTAAGTTGCATGTCCCCCTTCACTCACTGGTAGGGTAATCTTACCACCTCCATCAAAGTTCATAGGAGCCTTAAACGCAACATCAAATGTCATTATACTTGGATCTGGCACGGTATCGAAAATGTAATACCCAACAATCTCTTCTGCTTCTCCAGTAAAAGGTCTAACAACGGAAGTATCAAATGGTGGTGGCAAATTTGCCGCTCCAGAATAAGAAATCGCCACAATGTCCCAAGTGCCATGTAGTCTTTCGTGCAATGATTTAACATCTACACCTCCTCCACCCGGGTTTGACGGGTCGTCTTTTTTACAGGCAATCAACACACCAATTAAGGCTGTTATAGCTAAGATTTTTTTCATGCTCCAAATTTATAAATCTCTATTAGAGAATACCGTTCGCAACGACATTATCTTATCGTACGAATAATTCTTCTTTTCTTAGTAAAATTTTGCGATGTTCTTGTTGTCTGTTTCAATATTGAACATCCATATACCAAATCACCTCTCAATCCAACTGTCATTTCTGAAATCTCGATTGAATAGAGCTTAGTACATTAATAACGCGCTGAAGACAACCTATTGCCGTATTTCAAACTGAAATTGGAACTTTCTAAGAATGACCAACTCCTTGATTTATTGTTTTTCAATAGTGGTTTTCATTCTTACCACCGTAGGCTTATTGGGGTCACCATCGAAATAAAAATTCTTGTTGGTAGCCCAAACTTGTCTTGTTGGTTGATTATCTAAGATTTCCCATTCTGTAGACACTACTGTTGTATCTGTTGACGTATTGTTATAAACACTGCTTGTTCCAGTTAGCAACCCTAATGTTTCATCTACGGTATATGTACCGTGCCCACCTTCATTTCTTAAAAGTGTAATAAGCGGCCCATTGTCACCATCGAAAGTTATTGGAGCTTTGAAGGAAACATCAAAAGTCATCATGTTTGGGTCTGGCACTGTGTCAAACACATAATAACCGACAACTTCTTCTCCTTCTCCCGTAAAGGGTCTAATGGTGGTTGTATCCCACGGTAAGTTGGCCGCACCAGAGTAGGAGATTGCTACTATATCCCAAGTTCCATGCAGTCTTTCATGCAATGACTTGATATTTGCACTTCCACCACCCGTGGTGTTTTGTTCCTTTTTACAGGCAATGAATACCCCAAATAGGATTGCTATAGCTATGGTTTTTTTCATGCGGATAATTTATAAATCTCTTAAAGAGAACACGGTTCCCAATGTTTTTTCTTTGTTTTCTAGTAAGTCTACGAATACTCTCGCCACATCTTCGCTACTTTTAAGTTCTCCCTCCGCTTTCATACTTCTAAAACGATCTACATCCGCAAAATCTTTTGCATCGACTTCTCTAATATCTCTTTGCATTTCTGTATCCACCACCCCTGGCGCAATAGAATACACATTAACATCAGGGTGCTCTTCTTTAATAACGCGACTAAACATATCTATAGCGGCTTTACTGGCGCAATAACCTGCCCAAGATCTTATGGTACTCTTCGCTGCACCTGAGGATACATTGACTATTGTCCGTTCTATCCCTGAATTCTCAGTTTGATCTAAAAACCTGTTCATCAAAATGCTTGGTGCGGTTATGTTTATGTTATTCAAACGAGCAATATTCTGGTCCTTCAACTTTCCGACAGGTTTAACTTCACCAATCCAACCCGCATTATTCACCAATATGAGTTCTTCAAAATCATGATTCACTTTAAAAGTAAATTTCTCCACTTCCTCAATGTCTGCTAAGTCCAACGTATTATGATGGTAATTTTTGTGGGATATAGCATTACGTCTGGCTATGCCAACTACCACATGTCCGCTATCTAATAACATTTGGGCCAAGGCCAACCCAATACCCGAAGATGTACCGGTTATAAAAAACTTCTTGATCATTTAATAAGATTTAATGCTTGTTTAAGGTCGTTTATCAAATCAAAGGTCTCCTCTACTCCAACGCTCAACCGAATTAGTGAATCGACAATTCCAATTTTTTCTCGTTCAACTTTTGGTATAGAAGCATGCGTCATGGTAGCTGGATGACCTACCAATGATTCAACTCCGCCAAGAGACTCGGCCAAGGTAAAAACTCTCAAATTGCTAATCACCGTATTTGCATCATTAAGATTATTCCCTTTCACAGAGAAAGACACCATTCCGCCAAAACCATGCATCTGCCTTTTCGCAATATCATGGTTTTGATGCCATTCAAGACCTGGGTAATAAACATTCTCTACCGCATCATGCCCGTGTAAAAACTTTGCGATCTGATTAGCACTTTCGCAATGCTGTTTCATTCTTAAATGGAGTGTTTTTATTCCCCTTAGCACCAAGTAACAATCCATAGGACCAGGAATCGCACCTATCGAATTCTGAATAAAATATAGTCTTTCTGCCAATTTTTTATCCTCCACAACCAAGCCACCCAAAACAACATCAGAATGCCCACCAAGATATTTAGTTGCACTGTGAACCACTATATCTGCACCTAATTCTAAAGGCTGCTGTAAATAAGGAGAAGCAAAGGTGTTATCCACCGCAAGGTGAATTCCATGAGCACGTGCCATTTCAGACATTGCTCGAATGTCGATAATATTCAACATTGGGTTCGTTGGAGTTTCAACCCAGATCAGTTTGGTATTGACCTTTAAACTTGCCTCAACCTCCTCTGCGCTACCCATAGGCACAAATGAAAAGTCAACACCGTATTGCTCAAATACCTTTGTAAACAATCGATATGACCCGCCATAAAGATCATTGGTTGAAATGACATGATCTCCTGGTTTAAGTAATTGAATAACTGCAGAAACAGCTGCCATTCCACTGCCAAAAGCTATCCCATACTTCCCACCTTCAATGGCAGCGAGGTTTTTTTCCAAGGCATTGCGTGTTGGATTCTTTGATCTGCTGTACTCGTACCCCTTATGCTCACCAGGAGCAGAT
>JAOARK010000026.1 GCA_025210575.1 Schleiferiaceae bacterium | reverse complement strand
TTACTGGTTACCGATGGTGCATTAAGCAATTGCTCTAGTTTAGGAATATTTAAGGTGGCTGACATGATCATTATTATAAGATCCGATCTCAGAACCTCTTGGGCTTCTCTGGTTAAAGCAAGAGCTACATCCGCATAAATACTCCTTTCGTGAAACTCATCGAAAATAACAAGGCCAATATCACTAATACTATTGTCGCTTTGAAGCATACGAGTCAAAATGCCTTCTGTGACTACTTCTAAGCGTGTTTTATCACTCACTGCAGACTCAAAACGTATTCTGTATCCAATCGATTCCCCAACTTTTTCACCGAGCATTTCGGCCATTCTAAAAGCAATAGTCTTAGCCGCTAGCCTTCTAGGTTCAAGCATTACAATCTTTTTATCCTTTAACCAAGTTTCATCTAATAGAGTTAAGGGAAGAAGAGTGCTCTTTCCAGCTCCTGTAGGAGCATTAACAATCAAAGTGTTTTGTTGACCTAAAGTGGACTTTACAGCGCTAATCACTTCAGTAATAGGAAGATCGAATTGTAGAATATCAGTGCTCAATAGCTTCTTATTAAAACATCAAAGCTACAATTTGAAAACTGCTTTGGTAATATTAATAAGCAATCATTTTAGAAAACAATACTTCAACATTGATTCGTAAAATACTGGCATTAAACCTTTTGTAATTCTTCAAAAAGCCTCTCGACAGAAAGATGCTAAAAAGGATTATACCGGGTTGGTTATGAGTCGATTAAAGAATTGTCTGTGGGATTACAACAGTAAAGTTAAGATACCAAAAGGCCACTGTAGATTTCTAGAAAGTACTTTTCCACAATTTCTAGCTCATAACTCCTTTGCCTTTGCTCAATCCATAGAAGTCGATACAATTAGGATTAATATCTTTAGTGCATCAACAAACTATGGCAAAATGAAAAGACTACTACTCTTAGGAGCGTTTACCCTATCCATTTTCTTATCAGGTCAGAACGCTTTGCATTTTGATGGTCAGAATGACAAAATTGATGTGGGAAACCCTAGCAATCTACAAATTGCCGGTAATTCAATGACAGTTGAAGCGTGGATCAATGCAAGCAGTTGGACAGCACAGGTATGGCAGGGAAATGTTGTGAATCAAGAAAACAATTCTACAAATGATGGTTTTATGTTGCGCGTTGGAGCCAACGGAACATTGAATTTTGGGATTGGTACTGCCACTACAGCTTGGTACGAAGTGAATAGCAATGCTGGATTACTGCAGCTAAATACATGGACTCATATAGCAGGAACCTATGATGGGAGTTATATACGAATTTATAAAGATGGTCAACCTATAGATTCGCTGTCTGTAACTGGAGGAATTGTTGCGGGGAATGTACCTCTCACAATTGGAGCTAGAAACAATGACCGTTTTTATAACGGATTAATTGACGAAGTGAGAATTTGGTCTGTGACGAGAACCAAAGCCGAGATTTCTCAGGATATGAATAATGAATTCTGCGGTAATATTCAAGGGCTAGAATTGTATTATAAGTTAAACGAAGGGATCGCAGGTGGAAGCAATCAATCAGTGACTACGGCACCAGACTTCTCTGCGAACAACAACTCTGGTACATTAAGTGGATTTACTCTTTCTGGAAACACCTCAAATTGGGTAGGAGGTAAGACCTTAAATTTACCTCCAGGAGATTCTGTAGCTGTAAGTGATAGCCTTTGTGATGGTTATAAATATTATATAGGAAACCAGGTCATTTCTACTACGGGTAATCATAAAGTTCATTTAGTAAATCAAAATGGTTGTGATTCTTTGGTAGACTTAACACTATACCCACAAGTTGTGGATGCTTCTGCGAAATATGTAGGTCAAAGTTTTGTGGCTAACAACTCAAGTAGCAATGCAACATATCAGTGGGTAAATTGTGCAACGTGGGGAATTTTGGTCGGAGAGACAAATCAAACGTATTGGCCAAGTGATAATGGAGAATATGCGGTTTATGTTACAGAAAACGGATGTATGGACACCTCTGATTGTATGAGTTTACTTTACGCTTCTACTGATGAATACATTTACAGAGGTTTCAAGCTCTATCCAAATCCAACATCAAAAACAGTAAAAATTGAACTAGGGGAACTCTTGATTCCTGATCAAGATCTAATTTTGTTAGATCTGCAAGGTAGAGTAGTCAGAAGTTCGCATATCTCGAGCATAGAAACAAAAATTGATGTTTCAGAATTAAGTCAGGGTACCTATGTAGTGCAACTGATTTCATCAGATACCATACGAATACAACTTTTGATTATTCAATAATAAAAAAGCCGAATGACAATCATTCGGCTTTTTTTATCAATAACTCATTTCAACGATCTTCTCAACATCATCTGGAGTTAAATTTCGGTGCTCTCCAATTCCGTTCCAGCCACGTTCTCTAAGTGCATTCGCGGTTTTTAAAGCCGATCCCTTATAATCGTCTGTGTATTTTGAAAGGTTGATATCGATACCTAGAGAAGTGAAAAATTCATTCATTTGAACTATAGCTTGTTTGGCCACCACTGAATCATCATCTCCATTTATACCCCAAACTCTTCTACCAAACTGCGCTAGCTTTTCTCTTTTCGTCTCAAAATTGTACTCATAATGACTGGCCGCAATAATTGCCAATGTTCTAGCGTGGTCAATGCCAAATTGAGCAGTTAATTCATGCCCCATAGCATGAATGGCCCAATCCGTTGGAACGCCTTTTTGAATAATACCATTCAAAGCCATGGTGCAAGACCACATGAAATTCGAAGCAGCTTCATAATCATCTGGATTCTTTAATACTCTTGGACCTACTTCAATTAAGGTTTGCATAATACTCTCAGCCAATCTATCCTGTAATATCCCTCCGGCAGGATAGGTCATATACTGTTCCATTACATGAACGAATGCGTCTGTAATCCCATTGGCAATTTGTCGCTTTGGCAACGTAGATACCACATTAGGGTCTAGAATTGAAAATTGTGGAAAAAGACCAGGTCCACCCATTCCTAATTTTTCACCTGTTTCTTTACGTGTAACCACCGCTCCTGAATTCATTTCCGAACCAGTTGCCGGTAATGTCAACACTGTACCAAAAGGCATCGCATTCGTAGTCCTTATGCCGTCTTTTAAGATCTTCCATGGTTCCTCCTCTGAGCTCAATGCAGCAGAAGCTAAAAATTTGGTTCCATCTATTACCGAACCTCCACCAACAGCTAGCAAATAGGTGATCTTTACTTTTTTAATGACTTCAAGAGCCTGCAGTAACACCTCATATTCTGGGTTAGGGGGGATACCTCCAAACTCATGGACTTCATGGTCTTTTAACGCAGACATCACTTTCCCGTATACGCCATATTTTTTAATGCTACCACCACCATAGAGTAACAGCACTTTTTCTTTGGTATCAATCTCTTGATTTAGATGATCGAACTGATCTTCCCCAAAAAAGATCTTTGTTGGATTGTAGAATTCAAAATTTTGCATTCTTAATTCTTTTAGTGTTGATTTAGTTGGTTATACACTTTCTGATTCCATTTTTTCTATTTGCTCAAAAGCCTGTATAAAAGTTTCTGGCGATTGAGCTCCTTGAATCAAAAATTTATCGTTTAGAATGAATGAAGGTACCGACTGAATACCAGCGGCCTTGTATTGTTGTTCTATGCCAAGTACTTCTTGTTTACCAGCATCTGAGTCTAAGTAATCTTGGGCCTCTTTCCGCTCTAATCCTCCTTTTACAGCTACATTTAAAATTCCTTCTGAAGTTGTCAAATCCTCTCCATTTACAAAATAGGCTTCGAAAAAAGCCAGAGCCATCTCGCTTTCAAGCCCTTTAGATTTAGCTAGATGCATAATCCTATGGCTCTCAACCGTGTTTGGGATGTTTGCTACATTTTCAGTATTAAATGCTAGCCCTTCGCTTTTTGCAGCGTTCTCTACATTTTTAAACATAGCTTCTCCTGAACCACCAAACTTACCTTCAAGAAATTTGAATTTATCGGCTCCAGCAGTAGGCAAATCAGGGTGTAATTGAAACGGTTGCCAATTGATCTCTGTATCAACTCCAGAACTTTCAATTGCTTTTGAAAGACGTTCTTGTCCAATGTAGCACCAAGGACAAACAACGTCACTAACTATATCGATTTTTATTTTCTT
>JAOARK010000287.1 GCA_025210575.1 Schleiferiaceae bacterium | reverse complement strand
TCATAAAATAAGTGAGGTCCGCAGCAATAATGGGGTCGTCTTCTACAATGAGAACCGTTATTTTATCATTCATTGTAGGGCATTTTTAGTTCAACAATCAAACCATCTTTATTGGTTATGGATAAGGTTCCCTTCAATTTATCTGTCATTGATCTAATTAATTGATAGCCGAACCCTTTTTCCTCCTCAACAGGCTCAATGAGCCCTGGCCCATTGTCTGATACAACCAAAAGGAGTGATTGCTCAATTCGAGTTAAAGTGACTATGAGTTTTCCTGCCCCTTCATTAAAAGCATACTTAATGCTATTCGTTATAAGTTCGTTTAAAATGATTCCTAAGGGAATGGCATTATCGATATCTAGTCTTACACTCTCTATTTGTAATTCAACTGCCACCGCGTTTTTATCCACTTTAAATGAGTGCATCAAACTTTCAATAAGGTTTGTAGTATAACTTTTCATATCTACACCAGTAATATTATCTTCTTGATAGAGCTTTTGATGCACTAGAGCCATGGAGGTAACCCTATTTTTAGCATCATTCAGTATAGCAAGTGATGCTTTGTCATTAACATGTCTAGATTGAAGATTTAATAAACTGCTTATAAATTGCAGGTTGTTCTTTACCCGGTGATGCACTTCTTTGAATAATACTTCCTTTTCTTGCAATGCTTTTTCAATGATCTCGTTTTTTGCCAAGAGCAGCTCGTTGTTCTTTTTCTTGGTTTGAGCTCTATTGTAAAACGCAATCACAACAACTAATAAAATCACTAAGAGTGCCACTAGTACAATTTGCTGCTGCCACTGTTGTTCTACTTTCAATTCTTTGGCCTGATTTTCTGCATTCAACTCTGCCAATTGTCGCTCTTTAAGTTCGGATTCATACTTCGCCTGCAACTCAGCAATAGCCTCATCGTTGTTTTGAGACTCAATTTGCTCTCTTACTTCATCTGCCAGCTCTTTATATTCTAAGGCGCGCTGAAAATCCTTCGATTCCTTGTAAATTGAGTAAATGAGGTTGTAGGTTCTTAACCTTAAATTCTCTGAGTCTATTTCTTGAGCCAGTTCTAACGCTCTATTTGCGTAAACCAAAGCACGTTCAAACTCTTGCTGTTTTTTTAGAATCTCACTTTGCCTCAAAACACTACCGGCCCAACGGTAGGTATGCCCAAGACTTTTGTACAGTTCTATGGATTCATCATAAGCGGTAAAACTTCGATCATATTCTTCACTATCCATGAACAGGTTACCCAGTACATAATAGGCCCGTGCCAATTGTACGTCAGGTCCGTTTTCCTGAAAGTAATCTACAGCTTGTTGTACGTAGAATATGGAACTATCAGTTTGCCCCATTTCTCTGTACATGCCACCTATATCCAGAAGTAGAGAATTGTAGCGACTTTCATTATTTGTGGCTTTATAAGCGTTAAGAGCTCTAAAAAAGTAAGCTTTTGCTTGATCCATTTCTTTTTGGATCGCATAGGTTATCGCAATGTTGTTGTATGCGGCTGCTACACCATTAGAATCTTGAAATTCTTCTTTAATCTTCAACGCTTTGAAAAAAGCTTCCATCGCTTCTTCGTACTTCCCTTGATTTCTCTTTACTAAGCCAATGTTGCTAATTATAGATGCTGCCTTAACCTTTTCATTGTTTTGATCATAATAATTGAAAGTTTCAGTCCAGTATGAAATTGCCTGATCACCCTTGCTGCGATAATAATAGCTATCACCTTTTTGTTTAATGGCCTGGATCCTTCCCTTTTCATAATTCAGCTGTACTGCAAGTAATTCTGCAGAATCTGCGAAATTTTCTCCTTGAATATAATTCTCTTGCATGGCCTCTTTACTCAGAGCAACCCACGCTTTTACCTTGTTCGAGTCAGGAGGCATGATTGAGATATCAGCGGCTTTTTGCTCAAGGCTTTGTGTGAATAAAAAGAGTGGAAAACAACTAAAAATTACGAATGATTTTAGTTTAGAGTAGTTCATGGTTGAAATGTAGAAAAAAGAAAAACAATGATCTGAATTTTGAGTCCATTGACTTATTTTTCAAACCTAATAATTGAACTATGAAAATTCTAGTACCCTTCACTTTTACGGCTACAGCAGAAAATGCAATGAAATATGCAATTGAAGTGGCAAGTTTTATTGATTTTGATTTGGTGTGCTTTCATGCAACAGAAACCACAAACGTAAGTGATGAAGATAAACAAGATAAAATAGAAGCCATAGAGCGTACTTTGGAAAGATTAAATCCAGAGAATAAAGTGTCTATAGATATTCATGTGGCCATTGGCGATTATGAAGAACAAATTGAGGCCTATGCAGACCATGATGATATAAGAGCAATTATAGTAGGAACCAGAGAAGTATCAGGGTTTGAAAAAGTTATGATGCAGGGTCGTACAGCTCGTTTCCTAAATGGGGTCACTATGCCTGTATTTATTGTTCCTGAACATTATTCTTATAAACCCATAAAAAACATTCTTTGGGCAAGTGATTTTAAACCTATTCCTAACGATGATGCACTTGACCCTGTGGTAAATCTAGCCAAGGCTTATGATGCAGAAGTAAGGATTGCCCATGTTAAAACAACCGATGGTCATAAATCACCTATGATGGAAAATGAAATGCACCGACAAGATTTTCTTTTTAATGATGGTGTTAAGCATTCATTTAAAAAGATCAGAAGATCTAGTGTAAGTAAAGGGATAAAGCATTACTTGAATCTGAAGGGAGACAATGACGTGCTTGTGCTCATGAAAAGAAAACATGGATTTTTAGATACGCTCTTTAAGAAAGAAAACAGTATAGAATTCTCTGTCAATCCTGAGATACCCGTATTTATTTTACATGAGGATGGACGGAAGCTTAGAAGAAACGACTAACTTCACCACATGGACAGAAGAACATTTCTTACAAAAAGCGCTCTATATGGAAGCGCTTTTTTGGTTTTAGGTGCGAGTGGTAAAGTGTTTCTCAATTACAAAACGTCCCATCAAGGGACTGCTGTAAGAGATCTTCAACTCTTAGACTTTCATCAATGCAACCGTGAATTAGAGAATGTTCTCAATGCAACCTCTATAGATAATAATTCTTCGTGGGAATTGGCGAAGCAGCTGGATCATATGCGCCAAAGTATTGTTTTATCAATGACTGGATATCCAGAACACAAGCCAGAAATTTTCAAGAGTACCTTAGGGCGCTGGGCATTTAATCGTTTTAACCAGCAAAATTATCTAGTCCATAACATTGAAGAAGAAATACCAGGAACAAAACCAGCTTCATCAAATGAAGATTTAGAAATGGCTTATTCTAACCTGGTTACATCAATGGAAGAATTCTTGACTTTTAAGGGCGAGCTAAAACCTCATTTTGCTTATGGTTCATTGTCCAAAGCTGAATACGAAAAAGCACATGCCATGCATATCGCTGATCATTTAAGCGCAATAAATTATTCTTAATCACGTGCTTGCATTTCTATCTTTGCCGCTCAATTCTTTTCGATGAAATTTGAGCAATACCGCATTGCCGATGGTATTAAAACCAGCATTGCAAAACAAGGGTATAAAAAGCCTACAGATATACAGTTTAAGTCTATCCCCCCAATATTAAAGGGTGAGGATGTTTTGGCTATAGCACAAACAGGGACGGGTAAAACCGCAGCGTTCGTTATTCCAGTTTTGCATGTTTTGCAAGAGAGAAAAATTACGGGAAGACCTGATGGAGTGAAATGTTTAGTGATGGCACCAACACATGAGTTGGCATTGCAGATTGACAGTGTGTTCAAAACATTGGGTAAACACACACGTGTTACTTCATTTTGTATTCATGGTGGTGTAGATCAGGAGCCACAAAAAGAAAAGCTCAACAAGGGGGTTGACGTTTTAATTGCCACCCCAGGTAGACTTTTTGACTTAGTAAGTCAAGGAGCTTTAAACTTGAGAAGAGTTGAGATTTTAATCCTTGATGAAGCAGACCACATGTTAGATCTTGGATTTATTAAGGACATTAAAGATTTGATGCGTCACCTGCCTCGTAAAAGGCAAACTTTATTTTTCTCAGCAACGATTAACGAGAAAATTAAAAACCTAGCTTACTCTTTGGTAACAGACGCCATTCGTATTCAAATTTCGCCAAAAGATCCAGTAGCTAAAAACATAGATCACGCTGTTGCCAATGTTGAAATGGATGATAAGCGTTTCTTCTTGGAGAATTTAATCGTGAACAACAAAGACAAAAAAACATTGGTCTTTGTTCGCACTAAAGTGCGTGCCGAGCGTGTTAAAAAGGCCATGGCCAGGGTTGGAATTGAAACGGATACAATCCATAGTGACCGTGACCAGGCTGAGCGAGATAAAACAATGTCGGCCTTTAGAAAAGGTGATTTAAAAATCTTGATCGCCACAGATGTAAGTGCAAGAGGAATTGACATTCCCAATGTTGAATATGTAGTGAACTACGATCTTCCTGAATCATCAGAGCAATACGTTCACCGTGTTGGTCGAACAGGAAGAGGAAAACATAAAGGGCAGGCCGTTTCTTTCTGTGCTTCAGAAGAGCAAGACTTACTCAATGAAATTGAGAACAACCTTGGCAAACCAATTAAAAGGCTTGAACTTTCTAAAGGTGAATATGCCAATACATTGGTTGAGACTAAAGAAAATAAGTTCGACATTAGTGATATGATGGCCGAGATTGAGCAGATTGAGTCATCCAGGAAAAAGCAAAAAAAGAAGCGTAAAAAATAAATCTCCACTTGCGTGGAGATTTTAAGATTATGATTCGGCAGGAGTGTGTATTTCTCCTACATCATTATTTACAGGTTCTAAACTTTTCAGAAAAAGGTAGATGGCTTTCAAATCGTCATCGCTCATTTGGCCAAAAGCTCCCCAGGGCATAGGCGAAGTGGCATGTACTCTACCCGCTTTCATTCGTTCAATGAATTTTTCTTCAGACCAGGTTGCCATAATACCCGTTCCTTCGTGAGGAGTTAAGTTTGGCGTAACATAAATATCTCCTTGGGTCAGATTGTCTGGTCCAAATGCCAAACCACCTGCATATTCTTCACCTATGTATTCAAGCGTTTGCATATCTCTGTTGGTGTGGCATCCACGACAATTTGCAACGGCATAGGCCAAATACTCGCCATATTCTTTACTCACTGAAGGAGTCATACTTTTTAAGATAGGCTCGTCTGGCTTCCCCGGTTGAATGGCACCACTCATCATAATCGCCTTACCCAAAAATGAAGGCTCAGATCTCCTTGATTCTCTCTTTACTGGTTCTAAAGATCGCAGATAGGCGATGATTGAATAGATATCTTCATCTGCCATATTGATAAAAGGCATAAAGTCGAAAACGGCACTCCCTTGATGATTAATGTTATATCTGAACATTCTATAGAGCTGTCCATCACTCAAATTTCCAATGCCTGTTTCTTTATCGGAAGTTAAATTCGGTGCATAAAAAGCACCGGGTGGAATTTCTAGACCAAACCCTCCAGAAAGTGCAACATCTTCTCCAGCTTCAATTTTCTGGAACTCTGAGAATGGGGCATGGCAGTGAGAACAATGTGCCGGACCATGAGCTAAATATTTACCTCTAGCAATCATGGTAGAATCGGCCTCTACTTTTAAATCTGAAATTGCATAAGTTTCATTATAGTTTGTGTCATAACTAGTATTTACTGCAACTATGATAACGACAACCAACAAGACAACAATGGCCAAAGCGACCAACAAGATTTTCTTAAACATGGTTAGATTATTTAGGTTGAGCTAAAGTTATAAATTTTAAACCACTGAAAATCAGAACTCAATCAAATCAAAAGACCTTAGATTGCATTGTACTGATTTTCAATTTTAGTTTTTCTTTGCCCTTATGTTCATAAAGAAGATCAGCCCAGAATTTCAAGAGACCCTAGAAACTTTAAATATTCATCAACCAGTAGGTTCACAAAAGAAGTGGATTTCAAGAGTAAAAAGTGGAATGGACCTTATTGCAGTTGGACCAGAGAATTCAGGTAAAACCACTGCTTATTCCATTGCGCTTATTCAAAGTTTGAAGAAAGCTGTTGCGGATGTTCCCAGAGCAATGGTTGTTTGTAAAGACAAAGAATCTGTATTTGCTATTAAAGAGCAATTCGATGCTTTAGGCAAACATACAGATCTTCGATTCCACATAGGATTTGAAGGAGCAGACATTCAAAAACAAAAAGACACCATATATTTTGGTACTGATGTTGTAATCGGTTCGGCAAAGAGGATTACAGAGTTAATGACCATTGAGGGGATAAACTTTGCTGAAATAAAAACGCTGATAATAGACAATGCAGAAACTGTGATGAAAAATACAGACATGACTTTTTTGCATAGAATTACATCAAGTTTACCCAATGCACAAAAAGCCATATTTACAACATCGCTCTCAGAAAACATAGATCGCTATAACAAGAAATACATGCGTCATCCAGAGCAGATAGAGTCAAACGAAATAATTCCTGAAGAAAATGAAGAAAGTTA
Source organism: Schleiferiaceae bacterium (assembly GCA_025210575.1). Lineage (GTDB taxonomy): Bacteria > Bacteroidota > Bacteroidia > Flavobacteriales > Schleiferiaceae > JAOARK01. The sequence continues at coordinate 11,982 of JAOARK010000287.1, read as the reverse complement.
ACCTGAAGGAAAAGTTCAATCTTATCAGTGAATATTGGTCTCCGAAAATTGTTGGAGAATTGAACGGACAATTGGTGAAATTGGCTAAGATGAGTGGTGAATTTGTAATGCATCAACATGACAATGAAGATGAATTATTCTTCGTGGTAAAAGGAAAATTGGAAATGCACTACGAAGATAGCATGGAGACTATAAAAGCAGGAGAATTTGTGATTGTGCCAAAAGGGGTACTTCATAAACCAATTGTTCACGGTGAAGCTGAGGTTCTTTTGTTCGAACCATCTACAACCTTAAATACGGGAAATCTTAACAACGATTTAACCCAAGCTGATCTCGACAGAATTTGAGATTAAAGCTATCTTGCTCTCCTCTCAATTAAAATATGATGAAACACCTTTCTTATGAGGAGATCAAAGCTCGATTGCCTTTCATTAGCGCATCTCCTAAAGATAAAGCAGCGCTTGACCTTATCGTAATTAGACCAAAGGAAAATGAACGTAAAGTTCTACAGGAAGGTATGCTCAGCACAACAGATGGATTAGAGGGTGATATGTGGAAGGGCAGACCAAGTAGTCGCACTCCTGATAAGTCGGCACACCCTGACATGCAGTTGAACATAATGAACAGCCGAATAATAGACGTTATTGCTCAAGAAAAAGAAAGATGGCAACTCGCTGGAGACCAATTATTCGTAGATCTTGATCTAAGCAAAGAGAATTTACCTGCTGGTACTCAATTAAAAGTCGGTGATGCCATTATTGAAGTCACCGCACAACCGCATTTAGGATGTAAAAAATTTGTCTCTCGCTTCGGCTTAGATGCAATGAAGTTTGTGAATTCTGAAATTGGTAAAAAACATCAACTGCGCGGTATTAATGCCAAGGTGATTAAATCCGGAAAAATTAAATTGGGAGACCTAATGGAAAGAATATGAAAACCGAATTAGCAGAAATACAGACTTCTCTTCAAGATGCTTTTAAAAAGCACATACCTACTTTAAGAGTAAACAAAGACACACCACAAAACTTTGAGGTTACTGGAGACATCCCTGCCCAATATGGAAAGAAGATGGTAGACGGTTATTACTTTGGATCAATTGTTCCCAAGCCAAAGGACATTCGATTCTACTTCTTCCCTATTTATACGCATGTCAAAGAGTTCAATATTTCAGATGAAATGAAGAAATGCTTAAAGGGAAAAAGCTGTTTCCATGTAAAGAAATTATCTCCGGAGCTAGAACAAGAATTTAATGATATGATCACTAAAGGAGTGGAACTCTATAAAAAAGAAGGGTGGATATGAAAACCTGGGTTGAGGAATTCAAAGAGCAAAGTATCTTTCGGTTAGATGAAAATATACCACGCATCACAAAATGCTTAAATGAATTAACAGAAGAGGAGATCTGGTATTCCCCAAATAAGCAATCAAATAGCATTGGGCATTTAATTCTTCACTTATGTGGAAACATCACTCAATATATACACTCTTCTCTCGGAGGTGCCGAAGATAATAGAAAACGAAATCTAGAATTTACCACAACCGAAAGGTTGAGCAGAACCGCATTAATTGAAAAGATCACTAAAGTGATTGAAAAAGCTAAAACTATAGTTCAACGATGCACCGATGCTGAATTCCTTCGTTACCGAACGGTACAAGGATTTAACCTAAGTGGCATGGGAATAGTTATACATGTTGTTGAACACTTGTCTTACCATACAGGGCAAATTACCTATTACACAAAAGAACTCAAGAATAAAGACCTTGAATTTTATAAAGGTCAAGATTTAGATGCTTTGAATGATTAATTCAAAATTGTCAATTTCTTGTTGACTACTTCAGTTCTGAAAATTCAGATGAGGTTCTAAAAATCAGTAATTTACCTTCATTATAACTATTACTTTATGAAGGTCGTTACTGTTATTCTTCAAATTGTACTTGGTCTAATCTTTATGCTTGCCGGGGTCATGAAACTGTTCACTCCGTATGACGAGCTTGTTCAAGAAGAGAATATGGCTTGGGCTTTAGATTTTTCCTCCTCGCATGTATTATTAATTGGTGGTTTTGAGTTGGTCTTTTCATTAATCTTTTTGGCAGGCGTCTTTTTGAAAAAACTAACACCTTACTTGCCCATTGTAGGTGCATTATTTACGATACAAATGGTAGCTGCATTAATTGTTCATGCGAGAAGAGATGAAATGGACGCGGTCTATATTAACATTACGATCCTGATTTTTGCGGTCACTTTTGCCATCCTTAGGTTCAATTTAAATTCAAGGAAAGGCGTTTAAATGACCAACCTTATCGAAGTGAAAATATCATCGTCATTTTTATCAACAGCTAGCATTTTTATTGAAATGCCAAGTATATTTGGCGCAGTATGGAGAACTACGTAGTATCTGCTAGAAAATACAGACCTCAGGCCTTTAGAGAAGTTGTTGGACAACAACACATCACTGAGACTTTAGAGAAGGCCATAGTGAACAATCATCTAGCTCAGGCAATGCTTTTCTGTGGACCTAGAGGAGTAGGTAAAACTACGTGTGCTCGAATCGTTGCTCATCGCATTAATGAAGTTACAGGAGGCAATCCGGATAACGATTATTCATTAAACATTATTGAATTAGATGCAGCATCGAACAACGGTGTTGATGAAATGCGTAATCTAACTGATCAGGTAAGATATGCTCCCCAAGTTGGAAAGTACAAAGTGTACATAATTGATGAGGTACACATGCTTTCTACGTCTGCGTTCAACGCATTCTTGAAGACGCTTGAAGAGCCGCCTGCTCATGCTATTTTTATTTTGGCCACTACAGAAAAGCATAAGATCATCCCTACTATTCTATCAAGGTGTCAAATCTTTGACTTCAAGAGAATAGGTGTGAACGACATTGCCAAGCATTTGGCCTATGTAGCCGAAAGTGAAGGGATTACAGCTGATGAAAATGCTTTGCACTTAATTGCTCAAAAGGCCGATGGTGCGCTTAGAGACTCTCTCTCCATTTTTGACCGAATAGCATCTTTTTCAGATAATCAGATTACCTATCAAAGTGTTTTAGACAACCTGAACATTTTAGATTACGATTATTACTTCCGTGTCATCGACTTTGCATTGGCAAATAATCCAACGGGATTGTACTTACTTTATAATGAGATTTTAACCAAAGGTTTTGACGGTCATCTTTTTGTGAACGGATTAGCGAGTCACGTGAGAGATTTAATGATGTGCTATGATCCACAAACCGTTAATCTTTTAGAAGTATCTGATGATCTAAAAGCAAAATATTTAACTCAAGCTAAAGCGTGTACACTTCATCAAATATTTAGATGGTTAAATGTGCTGAACGAGTGTGATCAAAAATACAAGTCCTCTGCAAATCAGCGATTGTTAGTTGAGATAGCCCTGTCTCAGTTAACACAAGAATATAATGAGGCCACACAGATGGTCCAAAAAAAAAAGCCTGAGCCAAGCGTAAAAACAACGGCTCCAATTCCATCTAAAACTACCACAAGTAACCCAGCTGCAGAGACTAAAGTTAAAACGAGCGAAGGGCCAAAACCAGAAGTGCCACCCGTTGCAGCTCAAACCGTTGCATCCGAAGTACCAAAACCTGTTGAACCTGAACCACCAAAGATCAGCACCAATATATCCTCTGGTAAGAAAAAGAGAAGATCAGGCTTTTCAATTAGCGGGGTGCTCAATGAAGAAAAAACGAATACCAAGGCGGCTGAAGGAGAAGAAGAATATATTGATTATGGAAGCAAGCCTTTCACCGAAACGCAAATCATAGCTCTTTGGGAAAAATATGCGAATGATCAAAAAGAGAATAAACCGCTCTATGCCATTCTCAGCAAAAAGCCAAAGCTCATTTCTGAAAGCGAATTAGAATTAGAACTCGATAGCACGGTTCAAGAAGCGATTCTAATGCAATCGAAAAACGACTTATTGAAGCACCTGCGTTCTACCCTAGAAAATAGTGCCGTGTACCTTAAACACACCATTAAAGAACTGGAAAAGGTAAATCTGATCTACACTCCTGAAGAGAAGTTTAAGTACATGGCCGAAAAGAATCCTGCCTTACTTGAATTAAAAAAGAGGCTGGATATGAATTACTAAAAGCCTAATTCGCTCAACGACAAATACAACTCACAAAAAATTAAAGGTTATGAGAATAAAATGGCCTTAGATTTGTTAGGAATAAAAGCATAACCTCAAAACATCTTAACAAACAAACAACATATACGTTTTAAACCTCTTGCGCTATTCTTCTTAGCCTCTGCATCAATCATGGCCAGTGGTTTTATACTGGGGCGTCAAAAAGATGTTGCTGTAATTTTCTTGCTTTTATGGATTGATATCATTGGCATCTTTACCGTGTATAGATTAAACGATTGTATAGATCAAAATGAATCTTTTGAATTCAACCTGAGGCAATGTTTGAGTTACAAAAAACACCAATGGGCATTGGTCCAACTGGCTGTAATCATTCCATTATCTTTTATGTTCATTTCTAGAGAAGTTTTTAATATCCTAGCCATTGCCGCTATTGCGGGAACTCTCTACTCGCTTACCTTACGTGTTGAAGGCAAACGCTACAGGATCAAAAACATGTTCTTTTTAAAAAATATTCTCATCGGCTTAAGCTGGGGAGCCTTAATTCTTGTGGGTGCAGGAACTGTACAAAACCCATTAGTCATCTCCATGTTTCTTTTTGCCTCAATTCAAGTATTTATTGGAAGTATTATTAGAGATATACCCGATGTTGAAAAGGACAAAGAAAATGGCGTTAACAGTATTCCCGTTGTAAATGGAATTCCATGGACTTTAAAGTTTCTCCAAATCACCAATGTGCTTTCGTTGGCTAGCATTATCTGGTCTGGCTGGAGTTTTTCGCTCTTTTTCATCTTTTTCGTTGTAGTGGTATGGAGAGCATACAACTTGTATTTTCTCAGAAAAGATAAAACCAATCCAAAATGGACACAGTCCATTAATTTGTATACCTGTGTGCTCATCTTTTTTGTAACTCTTGTTATGGCTTATCTATGATAGAAATGCTACCTCCTTTGAGTTTTGCGTTAATCATCCTAATCTCTAGTACCGTCTTTGCCATTGCCTGGGGGTTAGATGCCATGACGCACAAAGAATTGGTTAAAGTGGACATTACCGACAAGGAGCTTCAGACACACCGAAATATTTTAACGGCATCTTTACTCATGGAAATTTCCTTGGTTTTCATGTATTGGTTTCCTTTAATTATGTTGCCCGTCTTCATCGCCACTTTGGTAACTAGAACCGTGCATGAATTTATAGATGAGCTTCATTTTCACACTGATCGTTGCAGTTCATACGAATCTACCTTGCATTTAATCATGTGGATAACCGTAATTACCAAAACAGCAGCCATGTTTATTTGGGGCTTCTTTACTCAATACAATGGCGTTTTGGAGCTTCCTTTACCCTTCTACATGTGGGGCTTATTGGTTTTTAGTATTATGGGTTATACCAGCTGGGTTGAATACAAAAGATAGAACCATAATCTTAGAGAATAATCGATTGAAATTTAACTAGAGTTGGTCTAATTTGTTAGACTCAAATGGCCAATTATAGCTTATTTTAGCGCGCCCTGTATGAGCGCCAACGCTCAAGGTCAACATCTTAATTAACAAGAGAAAACTGTTCTCTCTATAGTCTTACATTCTAAGCTTTAGAGCTAAACAGTACACGTAATAAACAAGTAAAGGATAATGAACAATTCGAAGATCATTTATACAAAAACAGACGAAGCACCAGCATTAGCCACGTATTCATTTCTACCTATTATCAGAGCTTTCACTAAAAGTTCTGGAATTGAAGTTGAGTTGAAAGACATTTCATTGGCTGGAAGAATCATTGCAAACTTCCCTGATTTTTTAAATGAAGATCAGAGAATTGAAGACGCACTTTCCTTACTTGGGGAAATGGCTAAAACGCCAGAGGCAAATATTGTAAAATTACCCAATATCAGTGCTTCAATTCCTCAGTTACAGGCTACCATTAAAGAACTTCAAGAAAAAGGGTACGCTTTACCTGAATACCCTGAAGAGCCTAAAAATGAAGCGGAAAAAGAAATCAAATCCAGATACGATAAGATTAAAGGAAGTGCGGTAAACCCAGTACTAAGGGAAGGAAACTCAGACAGAAGAGCTCCAAAAGCGGTAAAGAATTACGCGCGTAAAAACCCACATTCTATGGGAGCATGGCAGAGTGACTCTAAAACGCATGTTGCAAGCATGAGTGGAGGAGATTTTTTCGGAAACGAAAAGTCTGTGACTGTGCAAAACGCTGATTCTGTTCGCATTGAGTTTGTAAATGAGTCTGGCGAAAAATCAATACTTAAAGATAACGTTGCCCTTCTTGACGGTGAAGTTATAGACGCTACCGTTATGAGTAGCAAAGCTTTGCTGGCTTATTTTGAAAACGAGATCGCAAAAGCAAAAGAGGAAAATGTATTGCTTTCACTTCACTTAAAGGCAACAATGATGAAAGTATCGGACCCTATTCTATTTGGAATGGCCGTTCGAGTTTTCTTTAAAGAGGTTTTTGAAAAACACGCTGCATTATTTGATGAAATTGGTGTAGATGCAAACAACGGACTTGGTGATGTTTATGCTAAGATAGAATCGCTTTCAGCGGATCAAAAAGCTGAAGTTATTGGAGATATTGAAGCATGTTATGCAAACAGACCTCAATTGGCAATGGTAGATTCTGATAGAGGCATTACAAACCTACATGTACCGAGCGATGTGATCATTGATGCTTCAATGCCAGCAATGATCAGAAACTCTGGTAAAATGTGGGATACTCAAGGAAAAACACAAGACACTAAAGCCTTGATTCCAGATCGCAGCTATGCAAGTGTTTACCAGGCGACAATAGATTTTTGTAAAGCAAATGGCGCATTTGATCCTACTACCATGGGTAGTGTTTCTAACGTTGGGTTAATGGCGCAAAAAGCGGAAGAGTACGGTTCACATGACAAAACATTCCAGCTGAAGGAAAATGGCGTTGTAAATGTTGTGAACAGCGCTGGAGAAGTTCTGATCACTCAAAATGTTGAAAGTGGGGATATCTGGAGAATGTGTCAGGTAAAAGATGCTCCAATTCAAGATTGGGTAAAGCTCGCTGTAAACAGAGCAAAAGCCACCAGAACCCCTGCAGTTTTCTGGTTAAATGAAGAACGTGCTCACGATGCAGAAATCATTAAAAAAGTAAATAAATACCTACCAAACCATAACACCGAAGGACTTGAAATTCTAATCAAGTCTCCAGAAGAGGCAACCAAATTTTCTTTAGAAAGAATCATAAAAGGTGAAGACACGATATCTGTTACTGGTAACGTATTGAGAGACTATTTGACCGATCTATTCCCAATTCTTGAATTAGGAACCAGTGCAAAGATGTTATCGATTGTTCCCTTAATGAATGGCGGAGGCCTTTTTGAAACTGGTGCCGGAGGATCTGCTCCTAAACACGTACAGCAATTCAATGAAGAGAACCACTTACGTTGGGATTCTTTGGGGGAGTTTTTAGCGCTGGCTGTGTCTTTAGAACATTTGAGTGAAACTCAAAATAATAAAAAGGCAAAGGTGTTGTCTGAAACGTTAGATGAAGCGACAAGCAAGTTTCTGGATGAGAATAAATCGCCATCGAGAAAAGCTGGAGAGCTAGATAACCGAGGAAGTCATTTCTATCTAGCGATGTATTGGGCTGAGGCACTAGCGGCTCAAAATGATGATTTAGAATTAAAAGAACAGTTTAAAAATATTGCAAGCACCTTGGTAAAAGAAGAAAGTACCATTGTTGAAGAATTGAATGGTGTTCAAGGTAGCCCTGTTAATGTAGGTGGATATTATATGCCTAATGAAGATGAAGCGTTTGCAGCAATGCGACCAAGTGCTACATTGAATGCAGCTTTAAATAGTCTGTGATAAATTTTTGATGAATAATTTGTAGAAAGCCGCTTCTTTTTAGATTGCGGCTTTCTTTTTTTAATGTTCTATGAAGAAAATTGTTTTACTTCTTTTTTCGGCAGTCTTTGTTATTTATGGTTTCAATTCTATCCCGAATTATACCAAACAAGAGCTTATAGGTAAAATTGATCCGTACACACACAAAGGCTTCACGAAAGTGAAATCAAGATATACAGATAGAGACATCTACCTAAGGAAAGAAGTGAATAGAGCCTTTGAAAAAATGGCGAAAGCTGCAACGAAAGATGGAATTAACTTATACATCTTATCAGGAACTCGCACTTATACCCGTCAATCTGAGATTTGGGAAGACAAATGGAATCGCTTTGAAGGAAACCCAGAGGAGAAAGCTCGAGAAATTTTGAGGTACAGTTCTATGCCAGGTACTTCGCGTCACCATTGGGGAACTGACTTTGACTTAAACAGCTTGGAACCTGAATTTTTTGAAACAAAATCAGGAGAAAAAATATATTCTTGGCTGGAATCCCAAGCCTGGAAATTTGGCTTCTTTCAACCCTACAATAAATTAGGAGACAATCGCAAACGGGGCTATAAAGAAGAAAAATGGCACTGGAGCTACTACCCTACTGCAAGTCAACTTTTAAGGGCCTATAACAACTTAATAGAATACCAAGACATACTGGGTTTTGAAGGGGCAGAATTAGGAGACTCTTTAGATGTATTTGATCATTACGTAAATGCGATTTACATCCCTAAGAATCTCGAATTCCAACAAATTAGAAATCAGCCCTAAAGGATTGAAAACTAATCGTGTATCGCATTAAAAAAATTAGCACCTTTACAAGCAACATCATTAGCTGGATAAAATGAACGTACGATTAAAATGGGCAATCGCCTTTATCATCATAGGAATCCTTTTTACAATAGGCAGTGCTTTTTCAAAGATATTTGACACCCCAGGTAGCAATAGGTTATTGTTAAGTGGTCTGGTAGCCCATTTAAGTGGTTTTGGAATTGTGGTCTATGATTTAATCTACGCTCGTAAATTACACTAGATACTTATACCCAAATTAGCAAGTACCGAGAACAATTTCACCTTTAGTGATTGCTCTTTTAATTTCCGATACTCATTTAGCGCTTCAGTTGTATTCCCTGATTTTTGAGCTTGACGAGCGAATTCATATTTCTTTCTTTCAACAAATTCAGCATATAGCTCGTCATTAAGACTTACTTGATCCTTATAGAAATCTACAGCTTCCAAAACCTTTGTGAAATGTTCCTTTGCGTTTTGTGTTAAACCAGACCCTAAGCGATAAACGGTGAGGGTCTCTTCTAAAAAGCCAGGAAAATTGGATTCGGCAAAAAGTTTAAACCACAAACCTAAATCCTCTACTTGCTTTCGATCTTCTTCAAACCCCTGATGTTTTTGAAATACTTCTTTCTTTATATGTGTGGCACTCGGTACTATAGGATTTCCCTTTGTCACCCATTCTTCTAAGGTTGAAAATGAAAAACCAGCGCGCTCCCTCATTCTCCCGTTTTCATAACGTTCGTACACTTCATTATAGAACCAATCAAATTGAGGATTTTCTTTAATAAAGTTAGAGGCATTCAAAAGTTTATGAAGTGACCAATAATCATCAGCGTCCAAAAATGAAAGCCATTCACCATTGGCAGCAGCAACTGCTGTATTTCTTGCATTACCCAAACCCTTATTCTCTTGTTCAATAAGTTGCCACTTGATTGCTGTAGACTTTAGAATATGTCTAATTCTTTTGGCAGACCGATCTGAGCTGCCATCATTGACCAAGACAATTTCAAAATCATTAAAAGTTTGATTCAGAACGCTATTCAAGCATTCTTCAATCCAACTTTCGGCATTATAAACAGGTATGATTACTGAAAATAAAGGCATTAATAGTCAAAGTATTTTCCTGGAAACATCTTTGCGCGTAACGACTTAACGGCCTTTTTGATTCCTAAGAATTCAAGTATTTGTCCGATGAAGATAAAAATGCTATTCGATATCACATTCAACAAAATCCGTGGGCGCTTCGTGCGGAAGAATTTATAGAGCCTCCAATTGTGTTTCACAAAATCCTTAGTAAACTTTTGATGATAGAGACTGCCGCCCCACCATCCAGCTATTTCGCGCCAAGAGCGATTGATCTCTTCTGGAATTACTTCGGTATGCTCTTCGATATAATGAAGTGTCTTGATGATTTCATCATAAACCACATGATCGGCTCTCGCATTTTGCCTTTGCGTCTGCTGATGAAATCTAAAGAAATTCAGATGCTCTGAAAGGTAACTCAAGTCTGAGATCAACAGCATCTTCACATAAAAAAACCAATCACCATTCAACTTCCAATTTGTTTCTGCACCGCCACATGCCTCGTATACAGATTTTCTCATCAATGCACCAGAAGCATTGGGAATGGTATTGCTAAAAATCAAATAATGAGCACACTCTTCTGTGCCTTTTATCTTGAAATCTCGTTCCCATCTATCGCTTTTGTAGATAAACTTGTAGTTTTCATTAAAGCTGTTGATAATCTCACTTTGTTCGTCTACGATATAAGATTGAGCAAAGGCTATCCCAACATTCTCGTCCGCCTCAAGTTGTGTGACCAATTTTTCTAATAACGTAACATCGCATGAATCATCGCTTTCGGCAATCCATACATATTTACCACGAGCTAGACTTACCCCCTTATTCCATTGTGCAAAGGTGCTTCCAGTATTCTCAGTATTAAAATGAGTACGTATACGTTCTTCTTTTTCTGCATAAGCGTTAAGGATGTCTCTAGAATGATCGGTTGAGCAATCATCTAACAGTAACACCTCAAAGTCTTGGAAGGTCTGATTCAATATAGAATCTATCCTTTCTTTTAAATAAGGAGCATGATTGTAATTAGGAACAATTACAGAAACCAATGGCGCTTTAGATGCTTTACTCATTCAAATGGATAGTCTTTATCGTACCATTTTCTCAGAAAATCGTATTCTTTTTCGAAGGCGTGAAAATAGTCGCTCTTCTTAAACGGCAAAGTTCGGTTATGACTGTTTGTATTTTCCTTCTTTTCTTTGAGTTCTACATTCATTATTACCGATAATCTTTGCAGTTCATTCGTGTAATCCTCCACTCTACCTACAAAGGCAAAACGCTCTGGCTTAACATATTCAAAGGCGATCTGATAAACTTCTATGATATCCCAGAAAAACTTATCACTCACAAGACAATTAAATAGCTCTTCATCCGTCTTCTTTTCACCTTTCATGTATTTCTCTTTAAACTCAGTGAATTTAGACCCTTCATCATGAGTTAACCAATGGCGCAAATTCGACCATGCTCTTTCGATGGGATCTCGAACCCAAGTCACCAATCTACTTTTGGGAAAACGTTCCAAATGTTGAGGACGAGGTTTAAAATGACCATGGACAATTTTGGCACTCTTTGGCGCCCAAACGGGTTCTCCGCGTGACATTTTCAAAGCGAGTTCAGTGCCATACAAGGTATGAACATGAGATTTCCCAAAACTCTCTAAAAGACTGTGATAAAAAGATGTTCCCGCAGTTTTAGGCAAGTGATATGAAATCCATTGAACGGAAGGAAATCGATCAGAATCCTTCACCTTCATTTGGTTAATCTTTTCTATGAATTTCATATAGTGTACCACTTGTTATAAATCGCACTTTGACCAGCAATTGCTTTTAGTTCAGGACTATAAGATTTAGGCTTGTATGACCTAATCAATCCATTTTTGTCTTGAACAGTAGTTGAACAAAACCTACTCATTCTTTGCAATTCAGTAGAAGGGTTATTCAATAAGTCCTCGTATTTAACAGCCAAAAATCGGTCACCAAGTTTTCTGTTGCTCTCCCCTTGCTCAACATACTTTTCCCAAAGGCTAAAATTGAATGCCAGAGAATCCAAATCTTTGATTTCAGGTTCGTTCAAAACTCCATTTCTGCTTTTTAAACTCAAAGCGACATCCATTCCATTTCTTA
>JAOARK010000286.1 GCA_025210575.1 Schleiferiaceae bacterium | reverse complement strand
TTTGGTTGTGAATGCCGGATTTGCGCAAGAAGAATATGGCATAGATACGGATCACCCCTTGCCGGAAGGTCTAAATATTGGAGACAAAGCGCCATATTTTAAAGCACATGATCTTGTAGGTAATCTATTTGATTGTAAAAAGGTTCTCAAGGATAAGGACATCATCGTCATTTTTTATCGTGGGGATTGGTGTAGCGCATGCGATCTATACCTCAGTAATCTAAGTGACTCTTTGGATTTTCTTTTAGAAAAGGGTGCTGTTGTAGTGGCAATTACGCCTGAAACTCCATTAAACGCTATGGAAACGGCAAAGAAAACGGGAGCCGACTTTATCATCCTTTCAGATCATACGGAAGAAATTATGGAAGGGTTTGATGTGGTATTTAAAGTGAACGATGCTTATCAAGAAAAAATTAAACGCAAGAAAGACGCCAGTATTAGAGAAACTAATGAGCAAGATGAAGCTAGACTCCCGATCCCGGCCACTTACGTTATTCACCATGACGGCAAAATAGGTTTCAAACACTTCGATTTAGATTATAACAATCGAGCAAGCGTAGCTCAACTCATTCAATACTTAGATTAATGAATTTTAGAATTTTTAGTTTGATTGCATTCGTTGCAATCATTTCATCATGCACGCCTTCAGGCAATATTGACGCAACATTTGATGGTGTGAATAAGATTTCTGTAGAAAGAGTAAAACTTGACGCTAGCCGTGAGCTAGTTGTGGAAATAACAGATGAAACCGAAATGCAGAAAATCATCAATTTTGTTAATCTCGAAGAAAATGGGAATTCAGGTTGTATTCACCAATTGTTGATTACCTTTCATAAAGAAAGAGATAAAATTGAGGGATTTGTAAATGCAACTAATGATTGCAGAGCAATGTCTTACACGTATAACAGTAATTTCTATACAAAATCAATATCGGAGGAAGGAGCTGAGTATTTCCGTTTGTTAAGTGGTATTTAATGAATTGTCCAAAGTGTAAAAGTCAACTTAGAAAAGAAGACATAAATGTGTCTACAGATCTGGCAATGTGCGCGAACTGCGGGCATATTGCCAAACTTTCTGAGTTGGTCATTACACAATTAGGAGAAGACCCTGATTTTGATATACACAACACTCCAAAAGGAACATGGGTAAAGGAAAGCGCTGATAACGTTAAAATTGGTGCAACAACACGTTCCCCATTTGCTTTCTTCATTATCCCTTTCATGATCGTTTGGAGCGGTTTTAGTATTGGAGGACTGTATGGAAGTCAGATCTATAGCGGGAAATTCGACTTAGCTCAATCCCTTTTTGGAATTCCTTTTATTCTAGGTTCTATTCTGTTTTGGGGTTTGGGTCTGATGATGGTTTTTGGTAAGAATGAGATAACATTGACCAAGACTGGAGGAACAATCTTTACAGGTATGGGTGCATTTGGCATCAGAAAAAGATTTAACTGGACAGATATTCAAACCGTGAGAGAATCTCTTTCTTACGCACGTAGAGGTGGCAATCAAGTTCAAATTACGCTTGAAGGCTCGAAACGAATAACTTTTGGAATGTTTCTAAATTCGGCTAGAAGATATTTTGTGATGCAAGCTTTTCGCTATTACCAAAACAAATTGGGTCCAAACTAGTCGCACCCTTCTCTCCTTCTTGTATCTATCACATAAGTTATTTTCCACCCCTCCTTATTCGTGTTTCGAAGTTGAAATGAATTGATGCCACAGTGACTTATCTCCCCATCTAAATAGAAAGTATATGGTGTCCAAATGCTTGCCAAGTCACCATCAATATGAATAGTCCATCCATTTATTTGCTCTTTCCAATCTTCTTTCCGGGGAAGAGATACTTGCTCTATAAAATCTTTAGCACTGGTTCGATGAATCTTCTTCTCCCCATCTTTTGTATACAACGTCTCTAAAATGGCATCCTCTGAAAAGCATCGTTCCAAAATATGCCCTTCACTTTTGTTCATTGCCTCAAACATTCTCGTTATCATCATTTGCAACGCTTCTTCTTCAGATGTTGGTTGAGCATTTGAAGCCACAATTGCAAAACAACTTAAAACAAGTGCGAGGAATTTTTTCATGATTTTGATTTTATAAGACTTCCAATATACGGTCTTTGGTCTTGTTAAATGTAAACTCGAAACCCACTTCTTTCCCAAGAAAAGCTTGTGCTATTGGTGACAAGGGTGATATCACAAAAAATCTATTACCTTCTAGTTTTACTTCACCCATCGAAATGCTAATCCAAAACAAGTTTCGCTCAGTTTTTACTAGACTACCAGCTTTAATAGTATTGGATTTTGAGGTATTGCTAAATGAAGTGAGTTTGATCAAATCGTTCTTGACTTGATTTAAACGTCCACCAAGCTTCTCTATCTCAAGATGTGCCATAGCCGTCCCGGTTTCATATTTGTCTCCTGCAGAGCTTTTAGTTTCGCCTTCCATCGCTTCACGTTGCGATGCTATAGCTTTTTGCAACTCTTCTACTTTCAGCTTTAGCTGCGACTGACAATACGCGAAAAGCTCGTTCCTTACGTCTTTCATATTAAGTCCAAATAAAACCATTCTATGCTCAGTTTTAAACATTTTTATTCCATGCTACTACTGGTACACCTGGCGAATAATAAGCAAGATCAGGTGAGTCATTTAACAAATTTTCAAACCTTGGATATTCAATTTTAAGGCTTTCAACATCTAGTTTGTATAAAAGCCATTCAACATGATGAACATCAAACTCAACAACAGAATTGCCTTTTGTGTTAAAAACCTTGTAACGCTCACTTAAAAAATCGGTAGTTGTCGTCCTTTGAACCAATTCGGACTTTATGGCTTTTAACTGAAATGAATCTCCAGTCGAAAACCTTTGGCTTTTAAACTTACTTGATGTTCTTTTCATTTTTGCATACCTATAAGGAAGACCTGAAATAGATTGAGCGATGACCGAGGAGTCCTTTCTTCCTGCTTCTATATTTAAGAAGTAAACTCCTGGCAAGCCGTTGTATCTTACATAAGTTCTCAGATTCAATTCTAAAAATGTAGTGGCACATCCCGGTTTTGGTAAATACCTCAGTTTGACATCTTTCATGGTAAAAGCCACAAATGAAACCCAGGCTTGGCCGTTAAGAGTATCTATATCGAGTTGTTCGGGTAAATAGGTTCTTAGCTCCTTCTCCTCTACTTTCCAATGTAAAAAGTGAACATCTAACCATTCTTGATAGAATAGCCATTTGTGGTTTGGAGTACTAAAAGGTCTATGTTCGGTTTGGCTTATAAATGTTAAATCTTTCATGTCATTGGGTTTTTAATAATTGAGCTTTGTGTTTTTGATCTAAGCTGGGCTCTTTATGGACTTCATATATCACCCCTAGTTTTTCTAGACCTCGAACAACTAACCAACCTAGGTCGAATTCAAACCAGCGGATTCCTAACCTTGCAGATTGTGGACATGCATGATGGTTGTTATGAAAACCTTCTCCAAATGAGAAAACTCCTAATAACCAGTTATTGAATCCTGTTTCATTAACATCTTCAATATTATAGTTTAAATAACCCCGTACATGAGAAATATAGCCCACAAACCAATGACCAAGTTGTGTTAGGGCAACACGCACAAAAACCAACATAATCATAGCCTCAAAACCGAGCGTTAACCAAATGATTGCTGCCAAAGTCAATACATGCCAATACCATGTTTTTTCTAACCAATTGAACCATTGGTCATTGAGGTCTTCTTCAGGAATATTATATCTACCTAGCTCTCTTGGTGTATAACTCAAATGAAGGTTCCTGTAGTAATCTTTCATCAAAGAATGATGGTACATGAAATACGCTGGAGCAGTGGTCTGATTTTGTCAATAGTCACGTATATAATGCAACTTCAACCATGAAAGAGGTCCACCTAAACCTGTATG
>JAOARK010000285.1 GCA_025210575.1 Schleiferiaceae bacterium | reverse complement strand
AACAGAAGGGGGAAGAAAGGCATATTGCAATGGAGTAAGAACAGCTTTTACACACTTAGGTGGAGACACACTCATTAACCATTGGTTTTTAACTGAACCAATTCCCACTTACCTTGCCTCTGTAGCGATATCTGATTACGAAGAAATTAACAGCACCCATAGCGGAATGCCTGTAATGCTCATGGCTAGAGCTGGAGACACCACCAAACTGAAAAACTCCTTCACAAATTTGACTCAAACCTATGACGCCTATGTTTCACATTTCGGTCCATACATGTGGCAAAAAATGGGATACGCACTTACCACACAAGGTGCCATGGAACATGCTACAAGTATTCATTATCCACGCAGTTTGGTAAACGGACCTTTGGCGGGAGAAGATATCATGGCCCATGAGTTAGCTCACCATTGGTGGGGTAATTTAATTACCTGCAAAACCGCGGAGGACATGTGGATAAATGAAGGTATGGCAGAATTCTCCAGTCATCTTTACGAAGAAACGATATACGACAGAGAGCGCTACTTAGAGACTGTTCAAGACAATGCCTTTAACGTTTTGAAAACTGCTCATATATCTGATGACGGTTTTTGGGCTCTTTATGGAGTTGATCACGATAGAACTTATGGAATGCACACCTACCAAAAAGGAGCGATGGTGGGTCATAACTTAAGAGGTTATCTAGGCGACAGCCTCTTTTTTGCCGGGGTAACACAATTAATGAACGACCATAAATATGGAAATTTAGACTCTTACGAGATTAGAGATGAATTGCAGCAAATAACAGGTTATAACCTGAGTTCATTTTTCGCGGACTGGATCTTCCAACCTGGTTTTCCTCAATTCGGTATTGATTCAGTTTCCGTCATTCCTAGCCCTATACCAGAGTACACTGTGGAAGTAGGTGTTAGCCAAAGACAAAGAGCAGCCACTCATCCATACACAAATGTCCCGATTACGTTAACTTATTTTGGTGCTGGAAGCCACATTACCAAAGCATTCTCATATACCAATAGCGATACTTCTTATTCTACAAGCATTCCGTTTGAGCCTTCTTTTGTTGTGATCAATTTTGGATCTGAAATATTAACAGGCACAAGCAGTAACCAACTGAAAATAAACAGCTCTGGTCAGTATGACATGCTTCGAGCGATGGTAAAAGTAAATGTTAGCAATGTTGTTGACTCCGCTGAACTGCGTATTGAGCATCACTGGGCGGGACCCAAAGGCCTAAATCCAATGAACTTCCGATTAAGCTCCAATCACTATTGGACGGTTACAGGTGATTTTGGAGGAGGACTTGATTTTGAAACGCACTTGAATTATTCCAGATTTCCAAACAATGGTAGACTTGATGAAGATTTATTAAGCCATTCTGAAGACAGTATTTTGCTCCTATATCGCCTAGATGCACGTTCACCCTGGATGCACTATCCTCACTATCAAAAAAACGTGATCATTAATCCAAACAATGGTGTAGGAAGAATGGAACTTTCTAAAGTCTTAAAAGGTGAATATGTTTTTGCGAATGGAGCTCCTAATATTGGTATCGATGAAAACACGCAAAAGGTAAAATTTAAGGTTCTGCCAAACCCAGTTGACAGCGCTTTAAAGGTAGAGCTCAAAAGAGTTAAGTCAAATCAAGTTTATCGCGTCTATAACTCCCAAGGTATTCTGTTAGAGCAAGGAATGATCGAGAAAGGAAACAAAGAATTCTATATCGATGTGAGCCAATTTAGAGCAGGAAGTTACACACTTCAAATTGGCAATTCCACTGAATCTTTTATAGTAGCACATTAAAGATTTGATGAGAAAGCTGCTGAACAAAAAAAGTGCGCGACTGACATTGGGCATCATTTCATTGTTCACTATCATGTTTGCGGGTTTGTGTACTCAGGTAGAATTCTCTTATGACTTCGAACGATTTTTCCCAACAGGTAACCAAGATTTTGAGCTCTATCAAGAATTCAAAACACAGTTATTCTCAAGTGACAGTAGAACAATTATCGCTGTTGAAACACCGGGAGGTCTATTCAATCAAGAAACTTTAAGAAATCTTAAAAAAGCTTCAGATTCACTACAGAAAAGTGAGATCATTACTGAAGTTGTCTCGTTAACAAGATTGAATTATCCTATAGAAACACCGATGGGATTAGTCCAACTTCCTTATGTAGATCCAGAACATCCTGAAAATTTTGAAGAAGACTCTTTGAGAATTTTTCACTCTAAGAATCTAAAAGGAGCCATTGTTGCAAACGATTTTAAAAGCACCGTTGTAAGCGTTTTTACAGATTTCTATCTCAGCAAAGGGCAGACAGACACAGTAAATAATTTGATTAAAACTGTATTTAAGCATTATGGTTTTACCGATTTACATTATGGCGGAAGACTTTTGAACCAGGCCATTATACTAGACAAGATGAAATCTGAAATGGCTATGTTCATTAGCCTTTCAGTTGCATTTGTGGTTCTTGCTCTGTTCATTGTATTTAGAACATTTTGGGGCATTGCAATTCCGGTGATGATCATAATTGCCACTGCCATTTGGACTGTGGGTTATATGGTCATATTTGGGAAAGAGATAGATGTTCTTAGCTCTCTCATTCCCTCCATATTGTTTATCGTAGGTGTTTCTGATGTCATACATATCTACTCAAAATATATTGATGGGTTAAGAGCTGGTTTGCAAAAAGACGAGGCGATTTGGAAAGCATATCGCCAAGTAGGTTTAGCTACATTTATCACCTCGGTTACTACTTCAATTGGTTTCCTTTCGCTGTTATTATCAGGAATTTCTCCTATCAGAGAATTTGGTATTTACATGGCTCTTGGGGTGATGACCGCCTTTGCATTATCGTTTACACTTTTCCCATCCTGCCTCATCCTGCTCCCAGAACCCAAAATCACCAAAAATGTAAAAACAAAGGATACATGGGAATCGAGAATGTCTCGCTTGCATGATTGGGTAATGAACCGTAAAGGTTTAGTGATTACTTCTTCCACCCTAATCTTTGCGTTGTGCATTTGGGGTACATCTCAACTTAAAGTAAACAACTATTTAACAGAAGAGCTACCTAAAGGAGATGAGCTTCGAACCAGTTTTGACTTTTTAGAAGAGCACTTTTCTGGAATGCGAACTTTTGACCTATTCGTTACACTAAAAGATTCCACACAAAAAGTTTACGACTATGAGGTCTTAGAACAACTCGACCAAATTGAAAAATATTTGGAGGTTAATAATGATATTGGAGCATTGATCAGTCCTGTCACCTTAGTGAAACAGCTCAATCAAGCCAAAGAAGGTGGACAACCAGAGTACTACACTTTGCCCAAACCAAATGAGTTTAAAAAACTAAAAAGAACGCTTAGGCAAGCGCAAAAAAATAAGTTGGTTTCTGAGCTTGTTGTAAATGAAGGAAGAACAGCTCGGATAACTGGAAACATGAAAGACAATGGAGGTTACATCAATTTACGCCAAAACGATGAATTGATTGAGCACTTCAATGCAAAGTTTCCAAACCTTGAATTAAAAGTACTAGGAATGGCTCATTTTATTGATGTTAATAATCGATATGTGAGTACTTCAATGATCAAAAGTCTAGGACTCGCCTTCCTTATGATTAGCGTACTTATGGCCTTCTTGTACAAATCTGTTCGGATTATTCTTATTGCTATTGTGCCGAACGTTCTACCTCTTTTAATTATTGGCTTTTTAATGTATCTCTTTGGGGTTGATATAAAAGTTTCAACCGCTTTAATTTTTACTATTTCTTATGGAATAGCAGTTGACGATACCATTCACTTTTTAGGAAACATGAAGATTGAACTCAGCAAAGGAAAGTCTGTTGCTGAATCTATAAAGAGCACTTTTATCACAACAGGAAAGTCTATTATTCTCACTACTGTTATTCTGTTTGCGGGTTT
>JAOARK010000284.1 GCA_025210575.1 Schleiferiaceae bacterium | reverse complement strand
GGTAAAACGCTCCAACTTTGAAACGGTTCGTCCACATTGTGACGAAGACTAAATGCGATATCTAATTTACCTATTCCGGTTTCTTTAGATTGTGGGTTAAAGAATCTGGTCTTTAAGTTCTTCAACAAATTGGATATAGGAATCTAGATCTTGTTTATTAGTGGCAATACCAACTGAAATTCGCGTTGCCCCTCTCATTTTATTCAAATGAGCCATCATTTCATAATAATCCCCTGATTCTCTGCTTTCAAAATAATTCGACAATTCTTCAGATGTCAGGCAATTTTGAGTTTCATCCAAACCTGGATTGCAAAAACATCCAGAACGTAAAGAGATCTTTCTTCTATTCGCGAGCTCTTCAATTTTTTCAAACTGCACTTTACTGCCATCAGGATTTAGAAAAACCATAACCATTGTGCCGCCCGTATTTTCTCTTTGAGGGTGACCAATAATAGCTAATTGAGGTTGACCATTTTGATGACGTAGAATTTTCAATTTGGCAAATAAATAGCTCATTAACCCATCTACACGTTCATTTAATCTGCTCATTCCAATAGACTCTATAAACTCGAGTCCTATTTTCAATGCCGGAATACCTTGGTAGTTGATTGTTCCATTCTCATAACGTTCATAGTTGTTCATTAGAAAATGATATGGCGCTTTAGCTGATGCCAAACTAACGGTGCCACCTGCAAACCATCGCTTGTGCAATTTTTCGAACTTATCTTTTCTTACCAAAAGACACCCAATTCCCGTTGGGTAACCAAATATTTTATAGAATGATATAGAGACAAAATCAGGCCTATATTTTTTTAAATCCAATTTCGAGGTGGGCGCAAATGCCGCAGCATCGAGCAAAACATCCCACGCAAATTCTTGAGCGTATTCTATCCACTCTAAACTGTGCTTTATTCCGCTAACATTAGACTGAGCTGGGAAGGCAAACAGTTTATTCTTAGCTCGGTTATCCCCGATTTTTTCCTTCAGAGCTTCTTCAGCAACCGTCAGATCTTCAACATTCATAGGTACATAATCGTACGTACCATTTGCATTCAGGCAATACTCACGTATCCCATTAACAGAATTATGATTGTCGGTAAACAACAGAAAATGTCCGCTTTCTTCAAATGGATAACATTCGCCTACAATCTTTAAAGCACCTGATGCATTTGCGGTAAAAACACAATGGTAGTCTTCAGCATTAAAAAAAGACAATACCTTTTTTCGTGCCTCTTCTACAAGTTGGGTGGATAATTGTGAAGTTGGATTAGAGGAATGCGGATTGCCTAAAGTGTTGTTTAGTAAAAACCTGCTGTGCTCTTCAATCTGATACTTTGAAGTAACATTTCCACCCGTATAATCAAGATATACGTGGCCTTCTTCATCTAGATTTGCGTAATTTTTTGATCTGAGCTTGTTAAAGAAATCATCATGTGCTAAAACATGGCGATTCGACTTATGTCTAAAGCGTTTAAGTGTGGCTTGAATCATGGGATAGTTGATTAGTCATCAATTGACCAGAAATTAAATCCTACAAATACAATTTCCGGTAAATAAGCTCCATAAAGATACCTTCTTTTATCATTAAAAGTGTACACTTGGAAAGATTAAAACTTTAAAGCCTACACTATGAGCTTTAAGAGTTTTATTAAAACTAAAGCATGAATTGGTTTAGAAAAAAATCAAAAGTTGAATCCTGGCAGGAGTTTTATAATGTAATCCACCATGAATACACCAAAATAACGGTGGGCAAGGTTGACCCTTCTTTGATTAGTACTGTTTCAAAAGTCATCACCGATTTCTACCATGAGCAATACAATAGGTTTTATAAAGAGTATCCAAAATCAGCTAAGCGATATTTGTCATTTCAGCTGAAAGATCTTGACCATCCATATACCGGTGAAAAGATTATTGACGCCTTAAAGAAAATTGACCCGGAGCACTATGCCGAACTTGCAGGTCATTTTATGAAGATGACACAAGCAGAAGTTCTGGCTTTCGAGAAGAATCGTGAGGAGTTTTATAAGATGTTTTAAAAAACAAATAATGGTCTAATTTAATGCCTGTTAAACCCACACCTCATGAAGAAAATCTTACAGGTTTCAACGTTGATTGTATTTATTGCGGCAATTCTGATTTCTTTACTGGATCTATTTGGTGTGCTTCCAATAATTACTAATAGCATCCCCTACATTACTTTAATTCTTCTCAGCGCTCTCGGAGCTTATCTCATTACCGAAAAATCAACCAAAATTGATAGCATAGAAAATAAAGTTGATCTAGGCTTTAAGGAATTACTCCGTCATCACAACATTCCTCAAATCCAGTCCTTTAGTTCGTTGGTGGACTTCTATAGCTACATTGTTTCAAGCTTCAAGGATGTTAAATCAATACACGATGTCTCATGGTCAAATCCCCAAAAATTTAACAATCAGGAGTTGACAAAACAAGAAGAAAAGGCTTATGAGAGATTCAAGAGTTATAAAGAAAGAATTCTGAAAAAGGGAGAAATTATTTATAATGAGATTTTTACATTTCCCTACGAATCAAGAGTAAAAAGAGCCATAAACTTGGTTAATAGCAACTACAAATGTTATAACGCTGTTTACTACCCAACCAAATCGGATTTGGTTCCTAGAATGAGCTTTGTAATCCTTGAATTCAAAGAACATAAAGAGCTATTGACTTTTTTTTACAAGAACAACTCTGAAATAGAGGAAAAAAGACTACTAGTGAAATCAGATGAAATTATTGAGCTCTTCCAAGACTATTATGACAATGCATTTAACGGAGGTGTTCCCTTAAAGCTGGGCGAAAAAATCTATAATAAAAATGTAAAGAAAGCCGAATCTATCTTTTAACAACTTTGAATCAATGCTTTATCTTGGAGCTTTTTCAATTTCAAAGGTTTAAAAAATGCAAAACGAAACATACCCTCGCTCCTTTTCACACATTGGCATTACGGATCCAGATATTCACAAGGCAGTAGAGTTTTACAAAAGCGTTATGGGATGGTATGTTATCATGTCACCGGCAACTGTTACTAAAGAAACAGAAACAGCCATTGGGATAATGTGTATAGATGTGTTTGGCAACGACTGGGAAACTTTCGAGATAGCACATATGTCCACTT
>JAOARK010000283.1 GCA_025210575.1 Schleiferiaceae bacterium | reverse complement strand
GCCCAAACCTCATCAATTGCAAATAAAGAATCGGTCTTTCCCCCTATGATATATGCAGTGTCATTAATTACGAAATTGGCTGCCCCACTTCGTCCGTGTCCGGGTAAAGAAGTCATTTCTGTCCAACTATCGGTTGGTGGATGGTAACTCCATAAATCATTAAAAAACGTACTTCCATTCACCCCGCCAAAGACAAATCCTAGACTATCATTTGTAAAACCAGTGGCATATTGCCTTTCTTTTTCAAACGGCAATGAAGCAATCTCCACCCAGGTATTCAGGTTCACATCAAAGACATAAAAGTCTCTTTGATTTGCCCACCAGTCTGTTGTACCTGTGCCTACATAAGCCTTAGTACCAATAGAAAACCCCACTGCATCGTCAACAGCAAAGCCTTTATAATTTGACAATTTCACCCAAGTTTGAGCTTCAACACCAATGATTGCAAAAAGCAGGTAAATAACCGTGAACGTGTACTTCAAAATTAATTGTTGCCTTTATAAATCACCAAAGAGGCAGAAGGGTCAAACTTTTTGATCTTTTGCTTTATCTCATATCCAGGATCTGGAGCCGTTGCTGGAGTACTACCAGCACTGTACGAATTTCCAGAAGATATAGTTCCTCCTTCTTCCATGCTAATCCAAACATCCCCATTGTCTGCAATTTCAACATCCCAAATTTTGGCGAAGATCACTCCAGAATTTTCCCAGTTAAAATGCTGCCATTTGTTTCCATCATAGGTGAATAATCCGTTGGTCTGAGCTCCAATCCACAGCTTTCCATTTGCATCTACATCTATGCATTGTACCGTTATATATTTGGGAATTCCTTCTCCTGTCACCTCGACTTTCTTCCATTGATCACCATCTAGTTTGAAGAGACCTTTTCCAGTCCCAGCCCAAAAAGTACCATTTGCATCCTCGGTTACATCGTATACATATCCCAATAGTCCATTTGCTTTTTTATCCCAACTACTCCAAGAACCATGATCATAAATAGACACTCCTTTGGTCGTGGTAATCAACACGCGCCCTTTGCTGTCTTGCTTTAAGTAAAATACATTATTCGACAGCAATCCATTTTTCTTGTTGAATTGATCGCATTTTCCATCTTTACAGCGATCTACACCAGCAATGTGTGCTACCCATAAATAGCCTTCATCATCCACTAAAAGGTCTTTGATGTTTTTATTCTTATAGCCAAATTCTTCCTTGGGTTTCTGAATGAGCTCATTGCCTTCTTTTTTGTAAAGTCCTTTCATTTGGGCTCCTGCGTAACATTCTCCATTCGGACCAACAGTTAGGCAATTCAACATTTCACCAGTAATACCTCTATTTGGATCTTGATATATATTCCATTTACCTTCTTTGTATTCTACTGCACCAAAACCAGCCGTAGCCATCCACATGCTGCCATCTCCTGTATTTTGTAAACTGTAGAAATTGTTTCCTGGCTGATCTGAGGTAAAGGTGTTCATGATACTCCAATCTGGGTAATGCCCGTAATCAGGATCTTTGTACATCACGGCACCTTTAAAACTTCCGCTGGCCTCATCCATATCCTTAAAGAATCGATCTCCCCAATTCTCGGCCATCATTCCAGTTAAGAACCATTTTCTATTTTCATGATCAACATAGATTTTACGGATGTAGTTACTCGTCAAAGGAGAGTTATCTACACTGATCTGGGATTTTCCATCACCTTGAATTCTAATCACGCCTTCTCCTTCGGTACCAATCCATGCCACATCATTTTCATCAATTGCAATAGACATCAAATCAGGAATATCTACCCATTTAGTTAATTGACTGAACATAGTTCCATACAATAGGTCTTTAAGTCCATAGGTATACCATTCCTGGCCATTGTATTTAGCAACTCCCTTTGGAGTGCAAAACCATGCGTTATTCTCACTATCGAATTCTATATCTCTTACCGTATTGCTCTTTAGACCAGAATTTTCAGAATTAAAGAACAACCATGTTTGACCATCAAACTTAACTACACCTCTGTCTTCAAGTCCAACAGACATCCAAACATTACCGTCTTTATCAAAGGCCATATCTTCAACAAAGCGATAAGGAAGTTCACTGTTCTTCGTATTGTAGTTCTTCCATTCTGTTCCATCGTATACTGAAAGTCCAGCTCCCGATGCGTTTATCGCATCGCTAGAAAAACCTGAAACATATACATGGTCGTCTTTGTTAATGGCTATCTCTGCAACGTTGCTAACGCCTGGTAGGCTTACATGCACAAAATCAGACCCGTTAAACGTATACAGCCCTTTATTCGTTCCCACATAAAGTGTACCCTTACTATTTATGGCTACAGAATTTACATACTTAGGGCTTCCGTAACTTTTTGTTTTATAGACGTTGTACTTCTTGTCTTTGTAGAGGATCAATCTATTGCCAGAGGCGAAATAAATATCTCCGTTTTTGTCTACAGCAATGTCTCTGATAAAATTGGTTTCCAACTTTAAGCCTTCATCCATTTCTTCATCAAAAACATAGTTTGCTCCAAAAAGTTTCCATTCTGATCCCCATTTTGGCTGCGCTAAAACAGCCGAAGAAATACATACTAAGCAAAAAATGAATAATGATTTTTTCATGTTGTTTGAGTTTGTTTTGTCGTTATTAAATCGCGCTGAAGAGCTCTTCAATTACCATACCAATTAAGCTAAAAACACCCAAAAGTAAACATGTTGCAAAACAATAGTAATACTATTATATTTGCGCCACTTTATAGTTAAGACTTGCAGAACTTAAAAATCCATATTGAAGTAAACCCTGCACTGTACTCAAAGAACCCAGACAGCACTGAGTTGGGAAGGAAAATAGTGAGTAACAGCATTGGTTTAATTCATGAACTTGGCTTTGATGCTTTCACCTTTAAAAAATTGAGCATTAAGATCGGGTCTCCTGAAAGTTCTATCTATCGTTATTTTGAAAGCAAACATCATCTTCTTGCTTACCTCACTAGTTGGTATTGGAGCTGGATTGAATACAAGGTAGTTTTCGCAACCGTCAATGTTTCATCAGCAAGAACCAAACTAAAAGAGGTGATCAAGCTTCTAACAGAGCCGATCAAAGAAGATCAGACCTTCTCTCACATTAATGAAGTTCTTCTTGACGAAATCGTTAGATCAGAATCGGTAAAAACCTTTCATGTAAAAAACGTAGACAGTTGCGATCAAAAAGGATTTTACGATAGCTATAAAAATGTAGTTCAGCGAATTTGCTTAATTCTTAATGAATTAAATCCGAAATACAGCTACCCCCATATGTTAATATCGACCGTTATTGAAGGAGCACATCAACAAAAGTTGTTTGCAGAACATATTCCTTCATTATCTGACGTTAACAATAAAGTAAATAACATTTCAGATTTTTACACCAACTTGGTGTTAAACACCATATTAAATGAGCAAAAATAAATTCAACATATTCAGACCAAGTTTCGTTTTCATGATCATAATGATGTCTTTGGTAATCACGGATTCAACAGACGAGATTTTGGCTCATTTCTTTGATCTTGACTTGGAGCAATACGAAACAATTATTGAAGAAGAGAGCAAAGAATCTGAAGACATTGACGAAGATAATTTAGATGAGATGCTTTATGAGAATGACTTGGAGCATCAAACTATTGATGATAATACAGATCAAATTGGTAGCAACAATTATCAATTTATGCTAAAAAATCATATTGGACTGATCGTGCCTCCCCCAGAGTGTAGAGCATAGTATTTTTTAATACGCACCGATAACTCTACTCATTTATTAATTGTATAAGCTTCAACTATGACTCAGTCTAAACTATCTAACATCACCGCAAACCTTAAATATGACATCCCTGCAAGTATTGTAGTATTCCTCGTTGCCATGCCCCTTTGTTTGGGTATTGCCCTCGCCTCGGGAGCACCTCCATTTGCTGGCCTAATTGCCGGTATAGTAGGAGGTATAGTAATTGGATCTTTAAGTGGATCTTCTCTTGGCGTTAGTGGACCTGCAGCTGGGCTTGCCGTAATAGTAGCAAACGCCATTGAAGGATTGGGCAGCTACGAACTCTTTCTAACCGCTGTGGTTCTTGCGGGAATCATCCAGGTAGTCATGGGATTCATAAGAGCAGGTATTATAGCCTATTACTTTCCATCTTCAGTAATTCACGGAATGCTCTCTGGAATTGGGATCTTGATCTTCCTAAAACAAATACCGCATGCAGTAGGCTACGATAAAGATCCTGAAGGAGATCTTGCCTTTAAACAGGTGGATGGTGAAAATACTTTTTCAGAACTGTTCAATATGCTCAACTTTATCGACAATGGAGTTGTTATTATTACTGCTGTTTCCTTAGGAATATTGTTACTATGGGAAACCAAATTGATAAAAAATAATAGTGTTTTAAAACGCGTTCCTGGACCTTTCTTAGCGGTTCTGGCGGGTGTATTAATTAACGTAGCATTCATTGGTAATCCATCTTTTGAAATTGCTAAAGACCACTTGGTTAATATCCCTATGGCTTCAAGTGCAGAAGAGTTCTTTGGTAACTTTACATTTCCAAATTTTTCAGGATTGCAAAATCCAGATGTATACGTAACAGCCATTCTTAT
>JAOARK010000282.1 GCA_025210575.1 Schleiferiaceae bacterium | reverse complement strand
GTTTACTACTTTCATCAATTCCCATTGGCCTTTTTTATTTCTAATTTGGTGGTGATTCCGGCTGCCTGGTGCATTATGATGTTGGGATTCATAAGTGTTTTGATTTCCTCATTCGGTCTTTTCATCCCACCCGATTGGCACCCCTTGCATTATTTGTTAGAGATTATGAATGGAAGTGTGAAAATGGTTGAGTCGATGCAGACACTTGTTGATCAGCTATCTATCAAACGATTTGAACTGGTCCTTTTTTATATTATTCTGTTCTTTGGATTTAAAGGAATATTTGAGACAAGGAGAGCCTTTCTTTTTATTTCAGGTACACTAACTATTTTGCTCATTAGTGGATTTATTCTAGAGAATCATCAACTCAATAAAACCAAAGGGCTAACCATTTATTCTATAAGCAATCAAAAAGCACTTTTATTTAGGAAAGGTAGAAGTGCAGTTCTTGCTGCAGATTCTTCTTTGCTCAATAATTCATCTAAAATGAAATTTCATGTAATGCATGATGTTTGGGCAAAGAATATTCAAGAGCTGAATATAATTCCATTAGAATGTGAGGAGTACGAATCTCTATTTCTTAGGTATAGAAATGGGATTCTATTTTTTGAGGATCATTTGATCTCTTTTAATCCAGATACAAATTATTCAGAACAATGGGCTTCTATCATCATTCAAGAGGATTCGATTCACTTTTTAAGAAATAGCAATCCATCAATAGAACATGATCTTTCAAAATTTGCCTTCGAATTGAATTACTCAAATGAATAGAACATTTTGTATTGTATTATTGGGCAAGGTTCGAACGTCTATTGAAAGGTGACAAAGCATTTTGATATTGCCATTATAGGTGGAGGCTTATCGGCTTCATTTTTAGCTCTTTCTGTTCATAAAGAAAACAAAGAAGCGAGCATAGCTATTTTTGAGCGTTCATCTGAATATTCACAGAAAGTAGGAGAGTCTATTATTGATCTGGCTGGTTTGTATTTAAATCGGTTGGGGTTGGAACATTTACTAGCCAAGCAAACTCCTAAAACAGGAATTCGATTTCTATTCAATGAAAACAGTCAAGGTCAATATGGTCAATATGAATTTTCTAGCCCTTCCTTAAGAAGTGTTACTAATGGCTATCATCTAGACCGAAAAACATTTGATAGTGACTTGCATAAGGAATTGGAGTCAAGAGGAGTTGAAATATTTCGTCCAGCTGAAGTCGATTTTCCAGATGGATATGTACAAGGAGATGAAGTTCCTGTAATTCACGATGGTCTTAACCTAAAAGTAGTTGCTAATTGGTGGATAGATGCATCAGGAAGAAAGCGTTTACTCCATCAAAAAATGGGTTGGAAAGACATAGAGGTTGACTTGAATACTTCTGCAGCAATGGCTCACTTTAGAAATATTAAATCACAAGAAAATTGGGATAAAATGGCTCATCCCTATTGGGATAAAAATGCCATTGGATCAAAGGGTTTTAGCACAATTCACTTTATGAGGAAAAACAGTTGGTGGTGGCTTATTCGCTTAAATGAAGAGATCACGAGCATTGGTGTGGTGAAATCAAACGAAGAAAATTCTAATTCTGTTATTCAGCTTTTTGAGGAAGCTTTGGGCTCTGATGCGATCATTAAAGAGGTTGTAGAAGGTTCTGGTGTAAGTGAAAAACGAGAGTTAAATCAATTAGCCTATTGTTCGTCACAGTGGTTTCAAAAAGGAATGGCGCTTATAGGTGATTCTGCTGGTTTTGTTGATCCTTTGCTCAGTCCAGGAATTGAACTGATAGCTCAACAGTCGATCTGGATGGGGAAGTTATTGGGAAAGGAAATAGAAAGTGGAACTTATAATGAAACAGGTTGGAAGAATTATGAAAGCCGTTTTACAAGAGCTCTAAAAGACAGGATGTACATTTATCAGCGCAATTATGCTTTTATGCACTCTTATGATCTTATGAAGGTATGGTTACGTTTTGGGAATTTTCAATATTTCTCCTTTACCATCTTACCTTCAGTACGATTTTCAAGGCGATTGAAATATCCGCTTAAGCTCAATGTATTGGATAAAATTGCGATGAATGTTCTTTATAAAAGGTTAAAGAAAATCAGCGAGAAACGACTAAGTCAAAATCGGATTTCAAATCATCTACCAGGAGAAATTTCGTTCTCCGAAGTTCGCGTTCCTAAAGGATTCGCTTTTTACTTTTTGCCTTTGCAGCTATTTCTATTAGCTGTTAAGGATTACATGATATTAGAATGGATTGAATTAAAAAATGCGTTGAAGTGACACGTCAAAATTTCTAGATTCGTGTTATGGCAAAAAAGATCAGCGATAGTGGAATTAATGAAAAATTCCAGTCCAGACCCAAGCGGATTATTGAGAAAGATGGGTCGTTCAATATCATAAAAAAAGGAGGGGCTCCAAGAAACCTATATCAGCAACTTATCGCAATGAATTGGCCTCGCTTTTTCTTCACCACATTGATGTTTTATCTGGGAGTGAACCTTGTATTTGCATGCGCCTATTTCGTAATCGGTGTGGAGTATCTAAATGGAGTTCCAGAAGACCGACCATTAGCAGGGTTTTTATATTGTTTTTTCTTTAGTGTTCAAACTTTTACTACGGTAGGTTATGGAGCTATTCATCCTGTTGGATTATTGGCTAATGCAGTTGCTACAATAGAAGCCATGTTCGGATTAATGGGCTTTGCGTTAATTACAGGTTTACTTTATGGTAAATTTTCAAGACCTGACAGCAAATTGAAGTTCTCTGAGAATGTTTTGTTCCATAAAGAAGGAGATAAATATGAGATGCATTTTCAAATGATTAATGCAAGAGATACTTTGATCATTGAGCCATCTGTACGCGTACTATTAAAGCTCTATCACCACAAAAAGAAGTTGAGAAATTTTTACAATCTCGATCTTCGAATCTCTAAGATTATGTTTTTCCCCACCAATTGGCGCATCGTTCATGAGATCACCGAAAAAAGTCCTTTGTACAGTCTTAAAGAAGAAGATTTAATAGATATGGATGTAGAAATTATTATTCTATTTCAAGGATATGATGAAAGTTTCAATCAGCAGATCTATGTAACACACTCTTATGGAGACGAGCAAATCTTGTGGAATAAGCATTTCTTACCTAGTTATAATACCGATGAGGATGGAAATACAGTGTTAGATATGGAGACCATAGATGCCTTTGAAAACGACTAGGAATTACTACAATTGTATTGCAACAAAATGTCAAAATCAATAAATGAAGTGTAAGTTCATTTCCACCCTGTTCTTGAATGTGATATTCTTTTGCAACCTGCAAGCACAAATGTCTGGAACGTACATTATAAGCTCACCAACAAGCTCATTGCCAACGGATGATTACAGCAGTTTAACTCAATTTATCAATGCGCTATACCAAAACCAGATTACTGGAAATATTGAGGTAAAGTTGAGAAACGGAGTTCACCCTGGTATTCATCACCTCTACAGCAAGGCCAATAATTTTCATCTAACTTTTGAGAGTTTGAGTGGAAATAATACGGATGCTACGATCACATTTGATGGTCTTTATGAAACGGACAATGTGACTTTAAAAAACCTGACAATTGTTGCGAAAACAAATACAGCTAGTCTTTGGAAAGACAAAGGAGCAGAAATTACCTATTGCGAAAACATCCATTTTTACAATTGCATTATTGAAGGGATACCCGGTGTTCTGCACTATGAAAATGGATTGTCTTTTAAAGCATCTAAAGGAGGTTCAGTAAAGAAATGCATTTTTCAAAATCTAGAATTAGGTGTAGCCTTATCTCCAGCCAAGCACGCAGGAAGTAATACTTATTACAACCCAATTACTATTGATAGCAACTATTTTTATTTCATTACAGAAGCCATTAAGATTGGTGGACAACACTCTTCAACAGCCTCAGTTACCGTTTCAAACAATCTCATATTAGAACCTGAACGAGGTATTGTTACTTATCATACCAATTTAACCGGAGAGTTCTCCATTGGTAGACCCGCGTATCTGAAGATTATGAATAACAAAGTTTATAACGCCTCTGATATAGCAATTGAAATAGGTAAGGCTCAGTTGTCAAACAATATGTATGTGATGAATAATCAGGCGAGTGTTATAAATAAACATCAGATTTGGACCCTTGCCTTTAAAGCCACGGATGTAAAACAACTCCATTTAGAGCACAATTCTTTTTACGGAATTGTTCATGTTGATGACGTTGATTCATTGTTCTGTTATTCGAATATCATTTATCAAGATACGCTTAGAGGATTGTTAGCTAGGTTCGGGTCGTTCAACAATCCAACCTATTCTAATATTGATCACAATAGCTATTATTTCGATTATCAATACTCGAACAATTGGATTTATGTAAATCAAAATACTTTCAATGATATGTTGTCGTATCAAACAGCAACAGGTCAGGATAAGAATAGCGTAAATGTTTCACCACGTTTCTTAAATAGATACGATTTAAGAACTTGTAATCCTCTGTTGGCAGGAGTTGGTGCACCTTTACCGCTTTTAAATCGAGATATAGATTTTGAAACTCGGGACACCTTAATGCCCGATATAGGTGCAGATGAATTTAAGAGTCATTATTCTCCGTATTGTGTTCTGTATGATTACGAATGTGACTCAATCAATCCTTTCTTGATTTCATTTGAAAATTATTCGCCCTTTGTTACTGGATCTACATGGCTTTTTGGTGACGGGTCTTCGGCAAATGGAAACAGTGTAACCCATCAATATGCCTCTCAAGGGGTGTATGAAGTTTCGCTGATCTCGACTTCTGGAAATGGAAATGACACCACTTCATTTCAAATAGATCTGAGCAACGCAATGATTGAATCCATTTCTAGAAATGTGGATACTTTAATTGTAAACGCTGGATATGATGAGTATCAATGGTATAGAAATGACACCGCCATTGTTGGAGCGGTGAGCAATAAATATGTTCCTGCGAAAGAAGGAGTCTTTTATTGTGAGTTAGTAAAGAAGAACAGCTGTAGACAATTCACAAATTCTTTTGTAAACATTGGAATCTCAGAGTTTACAGAGATTTCAATTAAGGTTTTTCCAAATCCAGCTCATTCTACTTTAATGGTTCAATTCAATAATGTGGTTGATGCCCATTGGGATTTAGTTGATATTTCAGGAATTCGCTTGAAGCAGGGGAAATCGTATCAAAAGAAATTTGAAGAGATTGACATAAGCGACTTGGAAGAAGGTGTGTATTTATTGAATATACAATTGTCCAATAAAAACTATCAAAAGAAAATTATTAAAAATTAAGAGCCTCAGATTCAAACTCTAGGCAGTTAACAATCGCAAAAGCTGACTATTCAATTCTTCAATTGTCAGACTCTTAATCACGTTACTGTGCACCAAACTTAGCGTTCCTCTTTCTTCAGAAATGACAATGCATACCGCATCAGTTTTTTCGCAAACGCCCAATGCAGCTCTGTGTCTCAGCCCATATTTCTTGGGTATAGAAATACTCTCGCTCACAGGAAGTACCGCACCGGCACTTTGGATTTTATTGCTTTGAATGATTAACGCACCATCATGTAAGGGGGTGTCTTTAAAGAAGATATTCTCTATCAGCCGAGTAGAGATATCGGCATTCAATGTTTCTCCAGATTCTGAATATTGACCTAAAGGCATCTT
>JAOARK010000281.1 GCA_025210575.1 Schleiferiaceae bacterium | reverse complement strand
TTGTACACCACTTGCTCTAATGACTTACCATACAAGCCACCAACTTTATACACTTCTTCAGCAACTTGACCGTCTTTATAAACCAACTTTGAGTTCAATCCCCAAGACAATGGTTTATCCGTTTCTTTATCTATGATCGTTGCATAATATGCTTCTGCTTCCGCCTGAGTCATTTTTGGATCGTACATGTTTTCAGCACTAGAGAGCACTAAATCCATCCCTTCATTTTTCACCACTTTCTTCTTATCCATTTCTGGATTGAACATGGCCTCTAATGCCTCTTCGCTCAAAGAAACATCAGCCATCAACATTAATTCATCAAAATAAGCACGATCAAAACCAGGTTGATGCTTCATTTTAGAATAATGGTGGTGAATTCCATTTGAAAAGAAAACGCGCTTTGCATATTCTTCAAAAGCCTGCCAATTCTCTAAAGTCTTGTCTCCAGAATATTTGTTCAGAATATCTTCAATTGCGTGGCGTATAGAAAGGTTATGGCGGTAATTTTGATCCCAAATAATGTCTCTTCCAGCCAAACCTGCTTCAACAAGATAGTATGTATATATTCTTTGCTGTGCGGTAAGTTGGTCCCATCCAGGAATTTGGTAACGCAATACTTCTATATCTGCAAATCGATCTACAGACCATTTAAAATCTTTATCGCCATGAGCATGTTCTTCTGTCTTCATTTCTGCTTCAAGTGTTTCAGATGATTCTTCCGCAGGCTGACCGCAAGAAACGGCTAAGGCACCAGCGGCCACAATACTTAGATATTTTTTCATTCTGTTAAATTTTCAGGCCGCCTAAAGTAATTAATTAGCTTTTAGATTATGCTTATTTTCGAGACGCTAATCTAAAAACAAACACTTATGAAAATTCTGAAGTCTATACTCATACTGCTGGTTGTAGTAATAATCGGAATATTTGGCTTTTCAATGACCATTGACGGTAAATATGACTCTAGCGCACAACTGAGCATGAACGCTTCACCTAGCACCATCCAAGGAATTGTAAGTGACCTAACCACCTGGGAAAATTGGGGAGTTTGGCAATTGTCTGACCCAACAGGAGATTATAATTACAGTGACCCAGCCAGCGGCCAAGGCGCATGGTACACCTGGGCAGGTGACTCCATGGGAAGTGGAAAACTGACCATCATGGAGCTTGGCGAGAACTCTATGGCTACCAAAGTTGAATTTGACGGCCAGGGCGAAAGCAATGGATACTGGAAATTTGAACCCAGAGAAGACGGAACCACCATGGTAACCTGGGGAATGAATGGTGAAATGGGAGCTATGGGTAAAGCTATGTTCGCCATTTTTATGGGTACCACAGATATTGATGGAAGCATGGACGAAATGGCTGGTAAAGATTTTACTGGAGGTTTAGCAAACCTTAAGGTTATTGCAGAGAATACGGAAATGGCTTCTAAAATTGATGTTGAAGAAACCACTGTTGCTGCTTTAGATTATTATTCTATCACTGAGACGCTTAAAATCAGTGAAATGGATTCTATGTTTTTTGGAAGAATGTTTGGTGAATTAATGGGTTATTTAGGGCCTGAAGCAGGTGCAAATATGACCGGAATGCCTTTCGCTATTTATCATAAATGGGATCCTGAAAATGACGAGACCACAATAGAAGTTGCGGTTGCTGTAAACTCAGACATGGAAGAAACCGAAAGAATTAAAAAAGGAAAAACCCATGAAGGAAATGTATTGAAAGCAGTGAAAACCGGAACATACGAAACGGAAGAAGAACATAATGGCTTATATGCATATTTACAATTGCATGGTAAAGAAATGATCGGAAGCCCTTGGGAGATTTTTGCTACAGACCCAACGGTGGAAGAAATCGTAGTAGAAGTGTACTATCCTGTAAAGTAATAGTTACTCATTTCTGTTAGAAGCCCCGAATTCGGGGCTTTTTTATTCCTATTTTTTAAATACAAATGCAAAAAATATCCGGGTACTCACAGCGTAAATGACTACCCATTTCAAGGAATGAAAAACACTGGCTATCATTAACTCTGTATCTAACATGTTAGGGTAACTTCTTATCAATCTAACAAAGAAGAAGTTTTCGCCATAGTCTATGAGTACAGCTACTGGGATGAGTATCACCCAAAGTTTAGCCTTTGAATAAGGCAAATTGCCTCTCTTAAAACTGAAAGCAAGTAAGGTATAGAACAACCACATGTATACTAGGGGATACAGAAAATCAAGATAAGCACCGTCTAAATAGATAATTCTACCAGCATGTGTATAGCCGCTTATCGCTGCTTTCAATGCATCAGGACCTACAAATTGCATTAAATCGATAATAGGCGAATCGCTTCCGTTTGTAATGCCATCAGCATAGGGGACCATTAATAAAAAGAGAAACGCTAAATAGGCCAACAGCGCAATTAGAACTTCTTTAAGCTTAATGCTTTTGCAAAGCCAAGAATAGAAGAGATGCATAAATTCTTGTTTTCCTCAAACTTACAAAGCTTTCAAAACCTCTAAACTCTCGTCAATATGTTTTTCAGGTTTGGTTTGTGAATTGAAAACCTTAACGCAATTGCCTTTTTTATCAAAAACGTAAGTAACTCTACCCGGAATTAACCCCAGTAAAGATGTAGGAACACCAAACAGCTTTCGTGCTTCTTTTTTGGTATCGCTCAATAAGGTGTAGGTCAGGTTATATTTCTGTTTAAATTTTTGGTGTGATTCTTTTCCATCTGAACTTACTCCAATAATTACTGCATCAACCGCATCAAACTCTTCTTTATGATCTCGAAAGCTGCAACTCTCTTTGGTGCACCCAGGTGTATCATCTTTGGGATAGAAATAGATCACCACATTTTTCTTTCCTTCCCATTGATTAGGGCTATAATCTAAACCTTGATCGTCTTTTAAACTAAACTGTGGCATTTTATCCCCAGCGGCAATTCCATTTTTTTGAGCCATAAGCGAAATTCCAAATGCAGAAAACAATACTACGAGGAGAGCAATGCTTCCAATTTTAATTTTCTGCTTCATGATTTTAAATTTTGCAATGAGACTAAAAAATTAGGCCCCGCTTACAGCGAGGCCAGTATTTTAATTGATTCGTTTGAGTGTTTCTAATAAGAACCCCCAATATTTCTGTACAGATTTCACTTCTGTCCTTTCATCTGGAGAATGAGCTCCGCGAATGTTTGGACCAAAACTGATCATTTCCATATCCGGATAATTCGTTCCTAAAATTCCACATTCTAACCCTGCATGGCAAGCGTTTACGCGTGGCTCTTCTTTATCAAACATTTCTCGATAAAGATTAGCCATCAAATCTACAATGTCACTTTGAGGTTTAGGTTCCCATCCTGGATATGCTCCAGAGAACTCTACTTTAGCTCCTATCATACTGAAAGTAGACTTGATAGAATTGGCCAAATCCATTTTCTCACTGTCTACACTACCTCGTGTTAAGCACATCACCGTGTAACCTCCATCACTCACTATAACTCTGGCAATATTGTTACTGGTTTGTACTAAATCTTCCATATCAGGACTCATACGATAGATCCCTAAAGGACAAGCATAAATAGCATTCAATAAGTTTTT
>JAOARK010000280.1 GCA_025210575.1 Schleiferiaceae bacterium | reverse complement strand
CAGCGCAGAATATCTGTCAAACCAAGGGAAATTAGAAGAATCTTTAACTGAATTAGATTTAGCAATAACCCTCTGCCCGAATTCCTTTGAATTGTATAAGAAAGCATAGAAGTCCAATAACCCATTTTCTTGTAAAGAAATTGAATGAAGCTCTTGATTTTGTAGGTAAGGAGTGACTCATATAATTTTAGCGGCTGTAGGAGTATTCATTTCGTTTTATCCAAACAGAAGAATTTTCAAAACGAACTTCTTTTTTCATAGTGAGCGTGTTTGAGCTTAAAAAATACGTTAGTCTAATCATCGCTTCTTTGTTGTCATCCTTTCCTTTAGATTGAGTTACGATTTCTATCGAGTCGTCTTTGTTCTTTTCTAACGACAAAATCTTGGCTTTATCTATTTGCGATCCATCTTTAGAGATCGTGATCTTTCCCTTACTGTTCGCTTTTGGTTCATTAGGATAAATTTGTTGAAGCTTAAATTCATTTTCATTTTTGCCTTGTTCAACTATTAGGTTGGCAGGCATGGTGTATGGCTTATTGCTTGTATAATCTATGTAAGTTAATGTTCCTTCCCAGTTGCCAAGTAGGTTGGCTAAATCGTTGCCCTTTATTGTTGGTTGAGCTTTAGGAGTGCCAGGCTGGCCTGGTTGTGCATAGCTCAAAGAGCAAAGAAGAATAAAGAAACAGAAGTAGAAGGTTTTGGATAAATTCATCGTTGTCAGCTAAATCGTTAGAATGTAAAGATGCAATCAATTTTTTATGATCGCTATGAATTTATCGGTGTACATTAAATCGGAGAACTGTTTTTAATTTTTCTGGGGCAACTTTTCGAGCATCAGACAAATAGATCTCTCTATGAATTTTGGATGTTCTTGTCCATCCTTGTTTTGCGGCATAGGCTTCCATCTTTTGGAAACTTTCTGGTTCATCATCGTAGCTGCCAACGTGAAGCATTTGAATACAATCGCCTTCTTTTAACTCAACTAGCTTTATTTTCTGTAGATGATCAATTTTCTTTTTCGCAAAAGTTTGCTTTAGAATTTTTTCAAATAGCTCATCTGTAACAAAGTCTGGCTGGCGAATCATCAGATCGTAAACAAAGTCATCTTTATTAAGCTTCCCGGTGTAGTTCTTTTTCGCTTCTTCATTAATATCCCAAACACCTTCAAGTGGATAGACCGTATAATCAAAGTAACCTTCTGTGAGTATCCCTTTTTTGGGACTCATTCGAATACCATATGCCATAGCGTACAATGCGGCCAAATGTTCACTAAATAATTCACTATTGGGATTTCCCTCTCCACTTATAGAAATAAATTTGAAATTAGGTACTGTGACTTCTGTAGGTTCATTTTTTGGACCGTAATATTCTTTTTCTTTTTTGCGCCATTCGTGCTTCATGTGAACAAGTTGTAAATGTTAGGTCAAAATTAGATCAAGTGTAGGTCATATGATGTCAGGGGTAAGAAACGCATGTTTCAAATTGAAAATGTTAATGAGCCCAATTGAAGAACTTTTCTACAACCTTGTTCTTATTCTCTTCGATATGTTCGATCAAGGCTAATTGTGCAGGGGTTAGATTTTTTCCTTTGTTGTAGATCAAATTCCATTTAGTAGTAATTGGTAAACCTTTCAACGAATAGATCTTTATGCTTTTACTAGAAAGAAACATACGTAAGCCAATGAGGGGTACTATTGAAAAACCAATGTCTGCGTTTATGGCTTGTTTAACCGCTTCGTTAGAAACCAACTCCATCGATTTATTCACTTTAATATTGTGCTTTTTAAGAT
Organism: Schleiferiaceae bacterium; assembly: GCA_025210575.1. Classification (GTDB taxonomy): domain Bacteria; phylum Bacteroidota; class Bacteroidia; order Flavobacteriales; family Schleiferiaceae; genus JAOARK01. The sequence continues at coordinate 3,161 of JAOARK010000280.1, read as the reverse complement.
AGGTTTCCATTGCATTTCTTGTAGCAGATCCTTTCTCACGAAAGAGCAAGGTCACTTTTTCAAGGTCTTTTGGCTTATTTATAACTTCATTTGAGTGAATACTGCCAACAAGAAAAAGCTTGTTCTCCATAAGTTCAACTCTGTTTACCTGAACCCCATCTGGCAATACTGAAACTAAGGAGAAATCACTGTTATTCTGTATAAGATCTTGAACAACTTTTCCTTTGTTAGAAACATCAATGTTGATATCTACACCTGGATGCAAATCAATAAATGATTTTAAAAAATAGGGAATAACATATTTGCCAGTAGACACAACAGAAATATCAATGTGCCCAGTGAGCAACCCCTTGTACTGATCGATAGTGTATTTTATTCCATCAGCTTCGTCTAAAATCCGTTGGCTTCTTACAGCAATTTCTTTTCCAAAATCTGTGATGTAAAGCTGTCTACCAATGATCTCTGTTAACGGTAGTTCAAACTGATCTTGAAGTTTTTTCAATTGAAGTGATACGGCAGGTTGGGTAAGGTGTAGTTCTTCTGCAGCCTTTGTTACGCTTTGCAACTCAGTGATCTTTAAGAATACCTGAAGTTGATGTAATGTGAAATGCATAATAATATACTTATGATTATCATATGAAATATAAATAAAATATTATGAAATACTTGACGCAGTTTTGCGGTGTTAATCACAAACAAAAAATTGATATGACTTTTATTTCAAGTACAATGCCTACTGAAACAAAAACTGAAACATCAACACATCAAAGCAATCAGGCCCATCATGATGAATTTACCATTAAAGTAAGTTCACATCATGTACAACACAGTGAAATGTCACACCAGCTCAAAGAAAAGGTTCGATCAGAATCCCCCTCACTTACTGATCTTTTTGTGGAGACATTAGAATCTAAAGGAGAGACTTCACTAAATGAAGTAGAATGGAAATCTACGAATAGTGTTGAACTTCCCAATATCTCGAACCTGTCTTTGCACAGCTTTGCTTTAAAAGCAGAAGCCCTAGGAAAGAAAATTAGTTACGAGAAAACCTTAACAGTAAAAATAACAGACTAAGCGATGAACCTAGAGGCACTCATAGAGAATGTTACCAACCCCGCGCTTTTATTTTTCTTGCTCGGAATCATAGCCGTTCAAATAAAAAGCGACTTGCAAATACCCGAAAACAGCTCAAAATTTATTTCTATTTACCTACTCTTATCCATCGGCTTCAAGGGAGGGCAAGAGCTTTCACATAGCGGTATGAGCATAGAAATCGTATCAAGCATGGGGTTGGGACTTCTCTTAGCCACTATCATTCCATTGGCTTCCTTTTTTATACTAAAACGAAAACTTAGTATAGCGAATGCTGGAGCCATTGCGGCATCTTATGGCTCTGTAAGTGCGGTAACTTTTGTAACAGCTACCTCATTTTTAGAATTCGAAGCCGTGTCATTTAATGGACATATGATTGCTGTAATGGCCTTAATGGAAGCTCCAGCAATAATTGTAGGTGTACTACTTATCAATTATTTCAAACGGGGAATTAGTGAAAACGATTCCAAGGTTTCCAAATTATTGTGGCATTCTGTAACCAATGGAAGTGTGCTACTTATTGTAGGAAGTCTGGTAATAGGATTTCTTGTTTCTGCAGAACATGCCGAAGGAATCAGGCCTTTTACTACAGATATTTTCAAAGGATTCTTAGCTGTGTTTCTATTAGACATGGGAATTACCAGTGGAAGACAACTATCTACGATTATGAGAAAAGGTCTTTATCCCTTTTTATTTTCCATCCTCATGCCATTTGTCAATGGACTTATCGCCTTATTCATCAGTTTTCAAATAACCGATGTTACAGGTAATCAGCTCTTGTTTGCCATATTAGGAGGTAGCGCTTCATACATAGCCGTACCTGCAGCGATGAAGCAAGCGGTCCCCGATGCCAATCCTAGTCTCTATTTGCCTATGGCATTAGGGATCACTTTCCCTCTTAATGTAATGATTGGAATACCTTTTTACTACTCAATTATTATGGCAGTGAACTAAAACATGTAAGGTAATATTGTGAGCTGCAATAGAAATGCTGGTGTGCACGGGGGTAAGCACCGGCATTTTTTTTATCCAAAAAATGAATTCATAGGTGTAAAGTAATGATCTATCCAACCCTGTTTATATTGTGTCTGCCCTTCTGGAATATTGGTATGGATTAAAACGAGCTCGGTTTTTTCACCTATGCTTTTAAATTCTATTGTTAAGGTCGAATCTTGGTCTTCTTCTTGAAACTCTGTTGTTCTCCAACTTTGAACAATCTTCTCATTTTTCTTTAATTCAATGTTCTTTCCCCAGATATACCCGTCCCAAGCGGAGAATGACCCTCCAATAATTGGATTGCATTCTGCTTCACCTCCTGTCATTTCGCTATGAATTTCTGAGTTTAGCCATGCCGCATAAAGGGTTGCAACAGGGGTGTTGAATGTTTCTTTGAGTTGAAAAGATTCTTTCATGACGTCAATTTTTTCTAGCGATGTAGAAACCGTAAGTGTAATATTCCTTAAACTTTTGGTAAAGTTCTATTTCTGCTTGATGCTCTTTGATCACAGCTTGAGCATCATCGCTGTGGTTGTGTCTTTCTAAAAATTTATCAAATCGATCTTCCATTGGTTGATAGTAGTTTTCTAACCAACTATTGGGTTCTAAGTTAAAGTAACCCACTATTGAATACCCATGTTCTTCTAGTTGCTTTATCTTAACAGAAGCTCTGCTTATTTCTGGATAAGCTGCAGTCCAGAAATCTTCAATTTCTTTTGGCCTATTCTCTGTAACCCATGTGATCTCAGTAACCGCTAAATATCCACCAGGCTTAAGGAAGGGCTTCCACAATTGAATACCCTTTTCAAAACCAATATTATAAATAGCGCCTTCAGACCAGATTCCATCAAGAGAATTCAATTCAAAAGGTAAGTCGTCTATAGAGGCTTTAACTGGCTTAATCTTTTTTTCTAACCCTTTTTTGCCAATTATTGAACTTAATTCATCCAAAAACTCAGGGAACAGATCAATAGCCGCAATCTGACCATCAATCTTTTCGGCCAAGGTCAAAGTTTGACCTCCTGTACCACAGCCCAAATCAGCCAAATTTAAATCACCTTTACCTGTTAATT
>JAOARK010000279.1 GCA_025210575.1 Schleiferiaceae bacterium | reverse complement strand
TCTCCGAGGCTTGTATTCATGGGCAATTGGTCAACAATTTTTCCGAGCACCTTCCCTTCTGGAGACCCTAGAACATCTCCATTTTTGCCATATTCCCCTGTTAAACTGTCAAAATATTTTTGCGCTCCTTTCTTTGGACTCTGAGACAACCCAAGCAAACCCGTAATACCAAATGCAACTGTCTCCATGAAAAAGCGTTTAATCCCTTTCAACTCTTTTAAACCATTGGTTCCATGAGTTAAGCCAGGGGTAAACCATACGTAAGTATTTCCATCTTTCATCTGGGCTAGTTTCTGAACCAACAATGCACTCGATAGTTTTGAAACCCCAATAGCATTCATTGGATTGTATTTTTTCTGATCTCCTCTACCAAATACATAGTTCCTAAACTCCTGTGGCGTGAAAACCGGTTTTTCAATCATTCCCGGAATACCGCGCGCACCTTCACCACCGGCAAAGACGATTCTCGCATTCTTGGCAACCAACCCTGCCTTCTCTAAGTTTGTTAATGTTACATATGAGCCAATCACATTTTGAAAAACTGTCTTTTCAATTTTCAGCCCATTGTGATTTTGATATTGGTAGTCATCCGTAAAAAACACACCTCCTACTTGAAAGAAGATGGTGTCGAAAGGTTTGTTTTTCGGAAGTGCTTCAACCGCTTTTTCTATTGCTTCAACATTAGTCATGTCAAACCCACCTGCCGTTTCTAAATTGGCATTGACCCCTCCGTTTTTCTCCACTTCATTTTTTGCATATTCAGACTTAGCAAGAGTTCTAGCACCTAAAACAAAACGCTCTAATTTTTCCTGTGCCAACAACTTTGCTGTTTCTAATCCTAACCCACCGTTTGCTCCTGTAATAAATACTGATTTCATGATTTCTATTTTTAGTTGACTATTTCTTAATTACACCACAAAGATGAATCAAGCGTCTACCAAGTATTTGGACAATCGGCTCAGAAGAATGGTCTAATGGGTCAAAATGAACTACTCCTTTAAAATGGAAGAGTGCTTTCTGATCAGATAGATCAAGCCATAAGGAATTATTGGAAGCAAAACTGCAGTTAATTTGTTCAGTAAACCAGGAACGATCATGGCCTTTTTCGCCAACATCTTATTGACGGCAATTTTTGCAACGTTCTCTGGAGTCATTACGAAACCCCATTTTGAAGCACGTGCCATTGTTTTGGGATCAGCATTGTAAAGACCAGTATTTGTAGCACCCGGCAGCAGACAACTTACATTAACATTGTAAGGCTTTAATTCAAGACGCAGACTTCTTGCCAAAGCTCTTAGATAATTCTTAGTGCTTCCATAGTGCACAATCCCTGGAAAGGACTTAAAGGCAGAAATTGATGAGTTTATTAGAATGTGTCCACTTCTTCTTTGTTTCATTTCTTGACCAAATAGACTTGACAACTCAGATGGGCTTTGTACATGCAATTGAACCATCTTGGCAATTTGCTTCACATCCTGATCTACAGCTAAACCAAAAAAGTACATACCAGCATTTAGCACCAGTACATCAATCTCTTTAGTTTTGCAGAATGCATGAATTTCATATGCTGAATCCGACAGAGTTAAGTCAATTGCAAAGACTTCACATTGAACATCGAATAAATCTATAATCGATTCTCTAGCAATGTGCAACCCAGAATTGTCGTTGCTTACCAAGATTAGGTTATAATTTCTAGAGGCCATCTCTTTAGCTATCGCCAACCCTATTCCGGAGGAGCCACCAGTAATCAATGCGTATGGCATAGTTAATCATTCAGGTTTGTGATTTTCTAAATTCGTATTTTCCCCTTACACAACCTGAACAATGTCGAAAAGAATTGTCCTAGCGCTACTTTTGATTCTATCTTCTGTCTTTCTGACGATAGGGCTTGTTCACATTGGAACATTGCTGTTTTACGGTACATGGAAGGAAGCGCAAGGAAAAGTAATAGAATCAAGGGTGGTCACTCGAATAGTGCAAATGCCTTCGGGAAAAAGTTACTTCTACGACAATTATTTCCTATACCAGTATCAAGTAGAAAACAAATTTTACACCTCACGAAAACTGGGAAACTTTACGTACACCATATTAGACACGGTTACCTACAAGTTAGGAAGCATTGTACCCGTAAAGTATAACCCTTTGCGCCCCTCCTCTTCCATCATTGAAGTGAGAAAAGAGCCTGGTTCTATCATTTTTGGGGTATTAGGAATTATATTGTTAATCACTTATTTCATTCTTAAACGGAAATGACTCGATTAGCTCCACTAGTGCTTAAGTCTTTATTTTTGATTATTCTGACCAGCGTCAGTCTTAATGGATTTAGTCAAGATTCTGTTGCAGTAACAAAATCAGAGTTTGACGATTGGAAATTTAGGCTGGGTCCATACTTTTGGTTTATCAATATAAAGGGATCACTTGAACGCCCTCCTGTTCCTAGTACTCTTCCAGAACCTCAACTCACATTTGATGTTGATCTATCCTTTCGAGAAATAAACAACCTGCTCAAATTTGCTTTTTTATTGAACGGAGTTTATCAAGGAAATAAATGGGTTGCAAGCCTAAATACAACCTCTTTTATTCTTGAAGGCGATGCACTTACTCCAAAAAATGTACTACTGCAGGATGTTAATTACCGATTGTCTACTGTAATGAGCGAAGCATTAGCGGGATACCGTGTTTTGAAAAAACCAAAATTCAACATTAACGTTCTCGCAGGTGCTAAACTCATCTATTTTAATATTCAAGGAGAATCTAAAATTGGTGGATTCATCCCAATTTCTGGTAATAGAGACATTCTTTGGATAGAACCCATTATAGCAGCAAACTTTGTTTACAAACCTTTTAAACGATGGGAAATCATGACTTATGTTGATTATGGACCCATTCGTGATCAAAAAGAACTTACAGCCCAAGGACTAATCAGCATCAATTACTTGGTTAACAAATGGCTTTACATATCTCCTGGTTACCGCTATTGGTACTTCAGAACCGAGCAAACAGAAAATATCTTTAATGGCCAGTTCTATGGTGCCTATATTAAACTCGGGTTTCAATTTTGAATTCAGAAAATCTAAAAGGAAAAATCAAACAATGCATTGTTTGCTCAACTCATCTAGAGCTTGGGCCCAAGCCAGTTGTTAGTTTTTCTAGAAGAAGTAAAATTGTGATTATTGGTCAGGCACCTGGACTTGCGGTTCATAGAAGTGGGGTACCATGGGATGACCCTTCGGGAGTGAATTTGCGGAAATGGTTAGGTGTAAGTTCAAAGGAATTTTATGAACCTGATTTATTCGCCATCGTACCTATGGGATTTTGCTATCCTGGAAAGGGAAAGTCTGGCGATTTACCACCACGACCAGAATGTGCTCCCCTATGGCACAATGAAATTATTTCTACGCTTTCAAATGTTGAACTTACGCTTCTAATCGGGAGCTATGCGCAGAAATATTACCTCAAATCAAAATTAATGGGTTCTTTGACTCATACCGTTGAAAGTTATTTGGATTACCTCCCAAAGTACTTTGTCCTTCCTCACCCCTCTCCAAGAAACAATATTTGGATGTCTAAAAACCCTTGGTTTAAAAAGGAGGTCATTCCAAAATTACAGTCTTTAACAAAGAAAATTCTCGCTTGAATTAAAGTTGGTAAACCGAACCTTCAGCACACATCTCTGTTTCCACATTTGTGTTTTCGGTTCCTTTTAACTCACCAAGAATAGATTCTAACTGATCATCCGTTCTATGCGGGTCATGGTGGAAGAATGCCAATTTCTTTACGTTGCACATTTCTGCAAATTGCATCGCTTCCTTAAAGGAGCTATGCCCCCATCCTATTCTGTCACAACATTCAGCATTTTGATATTGTGCATCATGAAATAACAGATCCGCATTTAACGCTAAGTTGTATCCACTGGTCCATTCTGGTTCATTTGGAAAATTACAGGCTCCAACTTGCAATTCATGATCGGGTATATAACAGAAAACCTTTTCGCCATTTGATATACGATACCCCACTGTTGCACTAGGGTGACAAACGTACTGCGTAGAAATTGAAAGCGAACCAATATTGAATTCACTTTTATGCACTTCATGAATAATAGGGTGATTTGGCAATTCGCTGAGCCTTACTGGAAACAAGGGAGGAGAAAAATAACGCCTTAATCTTTCGGTCAAAGTTTGTGTACTTCCCGCAGGCCCATATAAATGAACGGTAACTTTTGGACTATAAAGGGGTAGAAAAAAACCTAAACCCATGGTATGATCTATATGCAGGTGAGTTAGCAAAATATGCACCTCCTTGTGCTCAAATCCTATTTTCTCACCTAATCTTTGAATTCCAGAGCCACCATCAAGAATAATCGTGGTATCACCTTCGGAGATCTCTACGCATGAAGTATTTCCTCCGTATTTATTCTTCTCTGGGCCAGGTGATGGCAAAGAACCTCTACATCCCCAAACTTCAACTTTCATAGCACCTCTGTTTTCCAAAATAGAGCCATGGCACCCAAATAACGGTCTGGCTTTCCTTCAATGGGGTATGACGTAACCGTAATACTGAATTTATGTCCTAATTTATTAGCGATGTATAGCGAGCCATGAGCTGGTTTTCGATGAGAAAGCGTTTTTACAAGAGGTAATCCTTCAGGTGGAAGAGGTTCACCATGTTCATCAGTCGGCTTAAAAACTGTAGCCCATTCATCAACAGGCATTGCGCCCGTCTCACTGTAGCGAATACCCAATATGTCTTCAGCCGCTTCATTATAGAACAGCAAGTTTCCCTCTGGATCTACCAGAAAAACAGCCATATTCATTGAATCTGCAAATTGTCTTGCCAGGATTAATTCTAGGGGGTGCTGAGACATGGTGATTAGTTCTTGTTGTTATAAATGTACGATTTCAATTTCTGAATTGCCAAAACATGAAAGGAGATGAAGATTTTGGCGACTTATCCATACCTTATTCAAGAATCAAATTGAAACAAATGAAAACGAATAATCTTTGGCCCGATCTGCAATTTTCAGAATACAAAGACACCTTAGAAACATTACATCACTGGTTGCAAATTGTTGGAAAAATTAGACTTCGAACCATGCCTTGGCAAAACCATTCATGGCATGCAACACTATATATTACAGCCAAAGGGTATTCTACTCAAGCAATTCCTTACGAAGGGCGAATTATTCAATTTGACTTTGATTTTATAGAACACAAGTTATTCATTACTTGTTCTAATGCCGGCCAAGCTACCATTGATTTGAAAGCGAGAACAGTGGCTGACTTCTATCAAGAACTTAGAGAAAAGCTTGTTGAATTGGGTATTAATGTAAAAATACACGCAAGCCCAAATGAGGTTGACCCCGCTATTCCATTTTCGCAGAACACCACTAATAAATCATATCATCCAGAAACTGCGTACTCTATGTGGAAGGCAATGATGAAGGTAAATGAAGTCTTCCAAAAATTCAGAAGTGGATTTACAGGTAAGGTAAGTCCGGTTCATTTATTCTGGGGTGCTTTCGATCTAGCAGTTACACGTTTCTCAGGTAAAGATGCTCCATTGCACCCTGGAGGAATGCCTAATATGCCTTTAGAAGTAATGCAAGAGGCTTACTCAAAAGAAGTTAGCAGCGCAGGGTTTTGGTTAGGCTCTAACGATTCTCCATTGCCTGTATTCTATGCTTATGCTTATCCATCTGCAGAGAGCTTTGGCCAACAATCTGTTAAACCAGAGTCGGCATTTTGGAGTCCAGAAATGGGTGAGTA
>JAOARK010000278.1 GCA_025210575.1 Schleiferiaceae bacterium | reverse complement strand
TGAATAGTATGATCCAAATTTTGGAGCAAGTAAGTAGCTATAGCAATGCGCTTGGTTTTAAAGATCAGCTGAAAAAAGTTGATCTTATGATCTCTCCTCCTGTCCAAAGGTTTGATCTCACTGGCTATGAAATGTCTGATACCATAATTGGTTTAGGTTACAAGGAAGCTATGAAGCACATTGATATCCTAGATCAGCTTCCCAAGAAAAAAACAGAGGTTTTAATCGTGAATGACTTGAGGCGCATGGACCCATTTTTAATCAACGATGTAGAAGTAGTGGGGAATGAAAATACAACTAGTCGCTATGTGCGTTCCAAATTGAAACTGAAAAAGCCGAGAGTCTACACTTCAAAAAAACTTGATGAAGGTCTAGATCGTTTGTACGGAAGTAACTATTACGAATATTTAGATTTTGATCTGATCAAAGTAGATACTGCTTACAAGTTAATCGTTAACCTTAAAGAGAGGAAGAGTGATATGACTCTGAGAACCGGTATTCATTATGATGATGATTTCGGTATAGGGATTCTCTTGAATGTTACGTTAAGAAACGCGTTGGTTTCAAACTCTAGGTTCACAATTGATGCAGTTCTAAGTGAGAATCCAAGAGGGAAAATCACCTATGTATTTGATAGAGGATATATACCAGCTTTAGGATTTCAGTTTGGTTTTAATCGTTTTGGTACGCGCATTTACAGCAACCGAGAAGCGATTACGTCATTGACTTATCAGGATTTCTCCTTAAATGTTTTTCTAATTTCTACCATTAGCAATAACTACAGTTTGGGTGCTGGAATTAAATTTGAGAATACCAACTACCTTGAAGACTTTCAATTTTTAGGAATAGGAAACATTAATAATAATTACATCCAATACTACGCCTTTATAGACATCGATAACTTCAATCGCAAGTACAAACCGTTAAACGGGTTTAAGATAAAATCAGAAATTAAGACTATAGCAAGACAGGTACAGGGAACACAGTTTATTGAACCTAGTAGTGTTGCTTATGTTAAATACGATCAAGCGATAAAAGTCTCGAAGCGTGTTGGAATTAATACCACGTTGTTAGCCGCGGCAACTATAGGTCCAGATCTTGATCTTCCATACAATATCTATTTTGGTGGGTTAGGAGAGAATTATAATAATTTCATATTTCCATTTTTGGGATATAAGTACATGGAGCTTATAGGAAGAAATGCAGTTATGGGCAGAGTAGATTTATACTACGAACCTATTGATAATCACTTCTTCACAGTCAAGGCGAATGCAGGTAAGCTTGAGCCCACATTCGATGGGTTTTTTAATAGTTCTATTATTCTTGATGGGTATGGATTTTCCTATGGTTACAATAGCCCTTTTGGTCCGTTAGAATTTACCATCATCACATCATCAAACCATTCAGATATTTTATCATATTTAAGCCTAGGTTATTGGTTTTAAAACTGATATATGTACAAAAGGCTATTACCCGTATTCTTTTTCTTGTTTTGCTTGACTGAATCTTTTGCCCAAGTAGAAAGGCCAAAGGAAAGACCGGTTGTTGGGATTGTTCTAAGCGGAGGCGGAGCTAAAGGCTTTGCCCATGTTGGAATGTTGAAGATTATCGACTCATTAGGGATACCTATTGATTTTGTTGGAGGGACCAGTATGGGATCTGTAGTCGGGAGCATGTATGCGCTTGGATATTCACCCGATCAAATTGAGCAAATCGTTCAAGATGTGGATTGGGACGAGCTCATGAGTAATCCTTCCCCACGGAAGTATCAGAGTTATTTAAACAAACAAACAGATGGTAGATACTTGTTTAAGGCTAATCTCAAAGGGTTAAGTGTTTATACACCTAGTGGGTATATCAATGGTCAAAAGATGTTGGCCAAACTGAATGAGGTTAGTCAAAACTACCATGGATATCACAATTTTCTTGAGGATTTTCCACGGAAATTTTTGTGTATTACTGCCGATTTAAGAACCGGGAAAGAAAATGTTGTTACGGAGGGTTCGCTTGCAGATGCAGTTAGAGCCAGTGTTAGTTTCCCGAGTCTATTTACTCCCTATAGAATAGATGGAGAGTTAAAGGTAGATGGCGGCACCGTCAATAATTTTCCTGTAGATCGATTAAAGGAATTGGGGTGCGATATAATTATAGGATTAAGTGTGCAGAGTCCGCCAAAAGATACTTTAGGTGAGATTTCGTTTGTCGAGGTGCTTGAACACATGGGTGTCTTCTCTGACGTGGTTAAAAATCAATCTCGAGTAGAGTTGTGTGATATACTATTAAACCCAAACATGAAAGGTGTAAGTTTAACCGACTTTGGAAATAATAGAGTCATCACTCAACTTGGTGAAGTAGAGGCAAGGTTGCACTTGGAGGAGTTGATCAAATTGAAAAAAAGGATAGATCGAGAACCCTATTACCCTGAACCTTATGAATCTCCAGATAGTGTAACTATTTCTAGCTTACGGGTAAATGGGTTAAAGAAACGAACAGGGGTTAATATTGAAGATATGTTTGGCGTAGAGACTGGAGAAACTCATGCCATTGAGGATTTAGAAGAAAGTCAAAAGATTGTCTATGGTACCGACCGTTTTAATAAAGTTCAGTATCAACTCCTTGGTAATGGACCTGATAATCGTGAGATGTTAATTGATGTAGAAGAAAAATCTACAAACACTCAGGTTGGATTTAATCTCCATTTCGATTCAGATTTTGGCGCGGCCATAGGATTAAACTTAACCATGTTTGATGCTTTATTAGATGGAGCTACTTTTGGATTAGATGCACAGTTAAGAACAGAACCTTGGGCGAAGATCTATTACAGCTTTGATAGAGGAAAGTATCCTGGGTTTTATGTGGAGTCTAAATATTACAGTGCAAAACCAGCAATTTATATTGATAAGAATTTCAGGGGTAATGTAAAGTTGCACGATTGGTCAACTTATGTTGCGCTTCAATA
>JAOARK010000277.1 GCA_025210575.1 Schleiferiaceae bacterium | reverse complement strand
GCTTTGCCCATCTCTGAAACCTGAGTAACAGATAGCTCTTTTGTATGGAAGAATTCTATTCATAAATCTTCAGCCTGATTAATATTTTAAATATTCATCTTTATCCCAAAGTCCCCAGTATGCACCACCATCGCCCTCTGCACCTACTTTCCATGACTCATCAAAAGAAGAGAAATAGAACATCGGGATATCTTCCTCTTTACTCCACTGTTGAGCATTTATAAAATAGCTCAAGGCATTCCGCTCAGAAGGTTGGGCACCGTGAAAAGACTCCCCCCTATTTGGCCAGCCCGTTTCACTAATAATTACGGGTTTACCCCCTGAAGCCCGCAGCGTGCGTCTGTACATATCTTTCATATACAAGAGAGAATACTCTTGCGCACAGCCCTCCCAATAGGGATAACAATTCGTAAGGATCACATCGCAAATCGCGGTTATAGCCGGTCTGTTTTCAAACTCATAATATGCATCCACATAACTTACAGGAACCTGAGGAATTTGCTCTTTTACGGATGCAATATATCCGATGAGTTCCTCCTCAGTCATTTCTTCCCTGTACATCACTTCGTTGCCTACGGCAGCAATATCTACCATTCCAGCTTTGGCTAAACGCACAAGGTTTTCAATCTCTTCGTTGTTCTTTTCTTGGTCTTCACCAAGCCAGGCTCCAACCAAAGTTTTAATACCAAACTCTTTGGCAATTACCGGTATCAATTCGTTTCCATCGGTACACGAGAACGAACGCACCCATTTCACATGAGGGGCAAGAATAGCTATCCGCCTTCTTATCTGATCTTCACTTATTCTGTCTCCAGGTTTCTGATTTTCTTCATAGGCACTGAAGCCAATCCCATGAATTCCATCTGACAAAATCACTTTAAACAGCTCTTTAAGCTGCAAGTCGTCTTTTGTAGTAACATCTATTCCGGCCAGTGACAGTAATTTCTCTTCTCTTATCGACATTTTAAAACTCTATTTCAAATCGCTTCTTATTCTTTGATTACTTTAAAAGACATATATCGGCCTTGGTTTTCGGCAACAAATACATACAGTCCAGGAGGGTAAAGGCTCATATCAATATCCATTGAACCACTGTAATATGTTAACCTATCAACCAATTGTCCCGTTGCATTGTAAATGACTAAATCAGTCTTTCCATCTTTGAGATTAACATGCAAAAGGTCCTTAACAGGGTTTGGATAATAGCTTATAAACGTTTCTTCTAACTCATCAATTCCGATGTTCTTACAAGTACCCACTACATAAATATCTTTATTGCCGGAATTGTTTTTCTCACCACCACTTGGATGGGTATAGGTGTAATAGAAGTATATTTTATCTCCCTTATTCGCATTTATTTGATAGGGAACATTTGGCGTTACGCCATAGCCTGGCATATTTCCTGGATCCGTACCATAGTAAAGTATGCATGTGGGCACGCCCATTCCTGGTATAGAAGGAATAAAAGTTAATGTTGGGTTATTGTCATCTGTCGAGAATTGATAATCAAAATCTCCATCCCAAGACGTTCCTCTACACAATGGAGCCGTATCAATTCTAACTGGAACCATTGCAGAAATAGTAGAATCTCCAAATGTGTCGAAAGCTACTGCCGTTAAGTTATAATTCCCCGGTAAAGCATGCCAATTCCAGCTAAAAGGTGTTTGAGTTTGAGTACTTGTCTTATTGTTATCAACGTAAAATTCAACGCGTACCACACTATCGTTCAAGTCGGAGGCCAATGCCGAAACCGGAATAACTTCTCCTTCTATAAACGCTTGATTGTATCCTGGTGAAGCAATAGAAACTTTAGGTGGCACATTATTCGTCAAGCTTGAAATAATGTACACTTCATCTTCATCGAAATAGTTGCCATTATCCACTTTTAGTTTCAACAAATAAACACCTTGAACCAAACCAGAAAGACTAGGTTGTGCTGAAGAAGGATTGCTAATTTGAAGAACAGAAGGACCATAAACTTGAGTCCAGCTATAAGTCAAAGCACCTCCATTTGGGTCTATGCTTGAACTCGCATCTAACATTGCCGTGCTTTGAGGTAGAGTAATAATTTGATTGGGCCCTGCTTCAGCAATAGGTTGACTGTATGTAAGTGGCGAAGAATAGGTGAAAGTGAATTGGCCCACATTCAATTCTCCCGCTTCAAAATAAATGCGCAAAACTTGCTGACCACTTTTTAGAGGAACATTATTTACAGTTTTAGTAGACCATACACCCCAGTTTCCTGTGGATGGCACAGAAATATTATTCACGACTTCCACTCCATCACTTTCAACTCTAAAAGGACCTCCTCCAGAATTGTTTCCGCTTGCATAGCGAAAAGCCATGATGTAGTTTCCTGCTTGTTGAACATCAACAGAATATTCTAACCATTCTCCTGGCGAAATCCAACCTACAACGTCACCTTCATTCTGCGAACTTTCTGCATCCACATATTCCGTTAAGCGGAAATTACCTTCATTAACAATAGACATGTCTTGATAGGCTATAACACTACCAATGCCACCCTCAAAACGGTCGTAATGCGCAGCGTCAAAAGTCCCAGGAAAAATAGATGGCGTACCTGAATAAGGCAATTGCTCACCAACGATTACAG
>JAOARK010000276.1 GCA_025210575.1 Schleiferiaceae bacterium | reverse complement strand
TTTTCAACCATAACGTATCGGATGTTTTTCCAAACCATGAGATTGATGGCTAAATCCAAAATATCATCTTCTTGAAGGGTTACGATATCGGTTTTCATAAGGTGTCTTACCGTGTAAAAATGCTTATGGTCATCTCCGAGATCAACTTCTAATTTTTCCCATGTATGCACCGGCTCATCGCTCCAGCATTTTTTGGTTAAGGCTCTTGTTATTGAAGTTGTAGCTTCAAATTTTGTGCTCTTTTCTAATAGTAAGGTGAAGTTCTTTTGGGTCCATTTAGATCCGGTTTGTTTAGTTTTTACTCGTTCTTCAATAACTTTTAAGTAGCGCTCAGAATCCTCAATATCGATGTTCATTTGGTCTAAACCCTCTTTTGCCATGGGAAGCAATTGATCTAAGATTAATTTTTGAACGGGTATGGTTTTGTTAAACCATTTCATGGTTGCGTCTATTCCAAATTGTGCAGCTCTGTAAAAGTTTTGGCGAGTAGAATCAAAATCACCCTTCTCAAACAAGCGTTTGTATTTGTTCGGCATGCCCATCATCAACCCAAGCCAAAATGCAGCGTTGGCCATTTCATCAATAATGGTTGGACCCGCAGGTAGGTATCTGTTCTCAATTCTTAGATGAGGTTTTCCGTTGTCAGAGATTCCGTAGCAGGCTCTATTCCAGCTGTAAACTGTTCCGTTATGAATGCAAAGGGCAGGAAGTTTAGGGATTCCTCCATTTTCTAATGTTGTGACACTGTTTTCCTTTTTTTTAGGAGCAATGAGCAGGTTGTAATGGGCTACATTCTCTTGATACAATTCAAGGACTGATTCCTTTATCCATTTGCGTCCAAAACTTACGCGGGGTTCAATTTCCCTTTTCAAATAATTACTGTTACGCGTATCTATACTTTGCTGAAAAAGTGCAATGCGTGTTTCAGACCAAAGTCGTTTACTCATAAGCAAAGGAGAGTTGCACGAAGCCGCAAGAACGGGTCCTGCTATGAGTTGTGCCCAATTGTAACGCTCAGCGAATTTATCTTGTGGTATTTGTAAATGTACTTGAAAGCTAGTATTGCAGGCCTCGAAGAGAATGTTTGGATGTGCAGCTTTTAGTTCATCTAGCCCCCTAATATCTATTTCAAAATTCGAGGCCCGCTTAGATTTCATTAGGTTATTGAGCTCCTCGTAACGAGGGTTAGGGGTCATCCAGTCAAACTTTAAATGGTCCCAATGGATGGTAGGTAGTATACCCGTTAAGAGTATTTCAGAGTCATTTTTTTGAGCGATGGATCTTAGCTTTTTCAACTTCAGGGCGAGCAGGTTTTCCATCTCTCTTAGAGCACTTTTTTCGAATTGAAAAGGAGGAAGGTTTATTTCCAAATTGAAGCGTCCCAATTCGGTGGTGAAGTCGGGGTCTTTAGCTTCGTTCAATAAATATTGATATCCTGCAAAAGGCATCCAATCCTTACCCACGATTACAAGCTCTTGTTCTGCACCTATGCGTATGCAATCGTTTTCAAAAAGATTTGAATTGAGCATTTGCTCAAAGGCATGAATATCATTTAAGAGGCTTTGGGTAAAAGCTTTTTTCTGATCTTCATTCTTTGTAGATGTAATCAGTTGGTGACCCATACTTCGTCATAGATTTTAATCTCTACAAGTTAATGTGCTGGGCTTGATTGAATTAGGATATTTGTCAGTTTTTGATGCCTAGAAAAAGGCCTTTACTTGTACCGTTCCGGTATGAATGGTAGGACTATTTTCACTGGTTCTTCCGTTATAATTCAAGACTACCTGCAAGAAAGAAGTGATATTTTTTTGCAAGCTGACTTGCCATAAATAATTTGTGCCAGGGCTTAACCCTTTTAACATCTCAAAACCAACAGGGCTAAATGGATTTCCTTCAAAACGATTGTCTACCCAATCGAACCGAGTAAGAAATGTGGCGATCTTAGGATGATTTAAACTCATTTCAATTCCGGCTTTTTGAGCATCTAGTTTTTCAGCGAGCTCGCTTCCATTATTGATGCTATTTTCTAAAGTGTAATCTGCGGTCAATCGAAAATACTTCCCAGGTTGATATGAAGCGGAAGGTTTGAGCCACCTTGTGTTAATGTCATAATTCCGGCTTGGAAAATCTGGTACACCGTTAATTTTGTTAATGTGTTTACCCGTTAGGCGCAGGGTTGTTTTCTTTTTTATGATGTATCTGAAATTCAAAGAATGTTCACGAACCCTATTGTTTTCAAGTCCGAAGCTAAGTAGATTTTTTGCACTGTTTTGCTGGAAGGTGTAGTCGGCACCATAAATAGCACTTCGCCTGTTAAAGAACAAAGTAGATCTAAATGTTTCTAATTGTTGAATGATCAGACTATCGAGAATGTCTCTTTGAAACGGATTTAAGTTATTGGTTTCTGAAGTGAGAAGTTCTTTTCGATTTAAAAGGTAATAGGTTTGGAGATTGAATTTCCCTAAGAATTTATCAGTGCCTCTAATTCCCTTTAGATTGTAAAAATTAAAATCGAGTTGTTGAGTAAATCGAAGGTTACTCACGGGTAAATATTCTCGGGAGATCACAAAAATTCTAATGTACTCACCTTGGTCTGGGAATGGAGCAGGTTCAAATTCATCAAGTTCTTCTAAGCCATTGCCATTGTAATCTACCCAAATGTGGGTTCCAGACCCTTTTGGGACTTTTAAATATTTGTAGTTTCTGCGCGGTTCACTACCCATATTGGCCTCATAAAAAGTATTCCATGCTAAAAAGTTTTTGAAGAAACGGTTGTTGTATTGAATTCGTGCAGTGATCGAGTTTAATCGAGTACCATCTGTGTAATTATTGAGGATTCGGTATTGTCCATAAACACCAATGTTTCCAATATTTTGATTTCTGTAGTTCGCTTTTAACCGTGCACCCTGGGCAAAAGCAGCTTGTTGCCAATCTTGCGTTCTAATGGTGTCGTCTGTGCGGTTAAAGTAACCTCCTTCTATATATGATTCTGCGGTGTCTCCGAAGCCGGTGTAAACGTAGTAATCAAAAAATCGATAATTCAGCAAATTGGTTTCGTTTACAATTGAAGCGGTGTTGCTCTCGCTTTCGCTTTGTCCACCTAGATAGAGCTTGTTCTTAAAATTTTTCTGAATCTTACTTTTCTGTCGGAGAAATTCGGTGGTATAGCTGCTATCTTGTGTGTTCAAATAGCTGATCCAAATGTTGGTAAACCATCCATTTTCATTGATGAATAATCGGCCGCTGTTTTTCCAACCAGTGTAGCTATTCCCCATTTGAATAGCATTGCTTTGCAGGCTTAACCGAACAGCATTTGATTTTTGGGCTTGATAATTTAAACCACCTAAAGAAAGAGCAGAATTTGGATTGGCTTGTATGTTCCAATCTCTGCTAAATTCTACGTTTCTTATTCGCTCTACAGTGCTAAAATTTTCTGAGGTGTGTTCCCCTTGAGCACCTAACGTATGTTTCCATTTTTGCTTTCCCCAACTCTTTGCATAGCCCAGTTTGCCCGCGAAACCTTGATGGTTTTCATTGTTAATTTCGCTGAATCTATTCGGGTCATTTTTGCTATAGGCTCCTTCCCAGTTTATATTTTGAGTCTTGTCTCTAAACGCGCCTTTATACGTAGCTACTTGAATTTGTTCTGGTCTTGGTAACAAGGAATAAGGAATGTGGGTTCCCTGAGGCACTCCAGCAATGGGAGGGACAAATTGATACACTATACCGTTGGCTGCGGTTTCTGTAGGAATGTAATTTCCGTTGTTTGTTCCTACGTAAGAAAATGCAACCTCGAACAAGGTGTCATTAGGATCAGTAGAAAAAACAAATACTGTGTCAAATCCTAATGAATCTTTAATTGCGTAAAGAATACGGTTTGCATCAAACTCTCGTTGTTGCCATGAAGGTGTTACGGCTTTTAGCGGATCATCTCCAGCATTCGCTAATATTCTTTTGTCGTCATCTGTAAGCGGTCTAATTGGTTGGTTCTTGGCATCTTGTTCTGAATAAAGAAAGAAGCTCTGTTCCCACTTTTCATTTCTCCAATTCACTCCCCCGTAACCAATAGAGCGGGTAAAATTTTGCACGGTATATTGAAATTCAACTACAATTCTATGGTCTTTTGTGATCGGTCTCAAAGCAGTAAAGGTTACCTCGCCTGTGGTGTAGTCTATGGTGTAATCGTGATCTAATCCACGGACCAGTAAATTACCGTCTATGTACACCCTTTCAGACCCTGAGATTACCAAAATAACTAGCTCGTTGTTCTTTCCTCTCAGCTTGTATGGACCTTGGTTACCGTCTGTTCCTCTAAAAGTGTTGCGATGAAATTCTCCTCGGGCCAGAGCGCCAACTCCAGTTATTGAGAGTGTGCCGTTTTTCAGTTTAATTGGGCTTTGAATACCTGCCCCAGAGATTCTTTTTTGAAATCGTAAAAAATAATGACCTGAAGGGCCAATATCAAAATCTCCGGCTTGGACCTTTCCAAATTGTTCGTTTTCTACCTCGATGAAAACGCGGTCAAACTCCTGTAAACTCTGACTAATGCCCTCTGCATAAACAGGAATTTGATTATCTGTAATACTGGCTTTTATGGTAGTAGTTGGGTTTATGCGACCCGAGAGCTGAAGGTTAAGGTTAGAATTCAATACGGCATCTTGATTATTTCCAACTGTAATGCCTCGGCTTAGGCTCCCACTTTTGTTCAATCCTTCAAAAAAGATGGGTTCTTGTCTTTCGGCTTTGACTTCATACGTGTTTATCGGTGTTAGTAAACTACTTTTCTTTTGAATGAGTGAGGTGTCTTTGTGATAGTATTCTTCGTATAAATTAATTGGATATGTAGTATATATTAGTTCAACACTGTCTAAAGAACGCGTTGCAAATATTGTTGCTGTAGGCTGATCTATTCGAAAGGCATCTTGTAAAGTATCTTTTCCTTTGGTGATATAAACTGATGAAAGAACAATGCTCAAGGAGTCTTGAGCAATAACGTCACCAGGCTCAGCATGAGGAATCAAGGTCTGCGCCTTGGCATCCAGTGCGAGCAAAAGCATTAAAAGCCCTAGTATTTTCAGTGCATATAATTTCATCATTCCCCTGTTTCCGCTTTTGGCGGAAACTTTGGCATGCCTGCTATTTTAAGTAAACGTACATCAGCGGAAATAACTAACAATTTACAGTGCATTTTATTTTATCTCACCCGCCTCAAACGCTGTAAAATAAGGCATATTTGGTCCATTATGTTGCTTTAAAACAATCGATATGAAGAATTTCTTAATGTGCGCCAGTCTGCTTCTTTTATTGGGAAGTTGTGTTACTTCTAAGGTGCACGATGATCTGCAGGCTAAATATGATGTAGCTTCTACTGAAAATGAGAATCTGCGCAAGCAAAATCAGAAATTTGAAGTGGAGTTGAACGAGCTTGAAGCAAAAATGAAAAAAGCCTCAAAAGATCTAAAAACCATGGAAAATGATACCGTGAACCTTGGGTACGAATTGAGAAGAGCGAAGAAGAACTATGCAGATCTGAATAGACAGTACGAGTATTTATTGAATAATAACTCTACACTTTTGGCTGATAATGCGCGCCAGAAT
The DNA here is from genome assembly GCA_025210575.1 of Schleiferiaceae bacterium. Lineage (GTDB taxonomy): Bacteria > Bacteroidota > Bacteroidia > Flavobacteriales > Schleiferiaceae > JAOARK01. The sequence goes on along the minus strand of JAOARK010000276.1, from coordinate 9,981 downwards.
AAAGCACTACTGGAACGATTAGAAGATCTTCAAGAGGAATTAGAGATAAAAGAAGACTCCCTAAATACTGAACAGGCCAAGCTGATGGCATATCAAAATGAGCTTTATGCTAAGAATAAGCGTTTAGTGCAACTCGAAAGAGTAATTGACGAACAAGATTCTGTAATGAACTACGTTCAAAGTAAGCTATCTGCAGCCTTAATGGGTTTTGAAGGCAAAGGTCTAACCATTGAAAAACGAAATGGAAAGGTGTACGTGAGCCTAGAGAATAGTTTGTTGTTTGCCTCGGGCAGCTGGGAAGTAAGTGCTAAAGGAAAAATAGCCTTAGACAATCTAGCGCAAGTTTTGGCAGAAAATCAAGATATAAATGTTTTGGTTGAAGGGCATACAGACAGTGATGCCTTTCGTGGAAGTGGTCAGGTAAAAGACAATTGGGACCTTTCTGTAATGCGTGCCACTTCTGTAGTTAAAATATTATCAGCAACTAAAGGTGTAAGTGCAGAGCACATAACTGCAGCTGGGCGAAGCGATTTAGTTCCTTTGGCTACAAATGACACGAAAGAAGGTAAGGCACAAAACAGAAGAATAGAAATCATTCTCACCCCTGATCTGGAGGGATTATTTGAGATGGTGGAGTAAACGTTGATATTTCATCGTTGTGTTTAAGTTTTCTATTTTAGAAAAACTAAACACAAACCAATGCTCGTAAAAACCTATGGCAGTGCCGTTACCGGAATTGATGCAACCACAATTACCATTGAGGTTTCAGTTGATCGAGGTATCCGCTATTTTTTAGTAGGTCTTCCCGATAATGCCGTAAAAGAGAGTCAGCAGAGAATTATGTCTGCCCTGAAGACAAACAATCTGCGTTGGCCTGGAAAACAGATTACTATTAATATGGCTCCGGCTGATATCCGTAAAGAGGGATCTGCCTATGATTTACCGTTAGCAGTTGGAATTCTTGCGGCAACGGAGCAATTACCTTCAGACCATCTTAAAGATTACATTATCATGGGTGAGCTTTCTTTAGATGGTGGGCTTCAGCCCATTAAAGGAACTCTGCCTATTGCCATTCAGGCCAGAAAAGAAGGGTTTAAAGGAATGATTGTTCCTCAGCAAAATGCAAGAGAAGCCGCAATTGTATCCGGTTTAGAAGTTTTAGGAGTAGCTTCAATTGCCGAGGTGGTTGCACATTTAAAAGGTGAAGAACTGGTAGAGCCAACTCTAGTTGATACGCGAAAGGAGTTTGCTATTCACTTAGAGAATCCTGAGTTTGACTTTGCAGATGTAAAGGGTCAGGAAAATGTGAAGCGAGCTTTGGAAATTGCAGCGGCCGGAGGTCATAATGTGATTTTAATTGGTCCACCTGGGGCGGGTAAAACCATGTTGGCAAAAAGAATGCCTTCGATCTTACCACCACTAAGCTTACATGAAGCGTTAGAGACGACTAAAATTCATTCTGTTTCGGGCTTACTGGATGCTAACGCAAGTCTGGTTGCCCAGCGGCCGTTTCGTTCTCCCCATCATTCTATTAGTGATGTTGCTTTGGTGGGTGGCGGTGGTAATCCTCAGCCTGGAGAAATTAGCTTGGCACACAATGGCATTTTATTTCTGGATGAACTTCCTGAATTCAAAAGAACGGTGTTAGAAGTGATGCGTCAACCGATGGAAGATAGAAAAGTTACCATTAGCAGAGCGAAAGTAACCATCGACTATCCAGCTGGGTTTATGCTAGTGAGCAGTATGAATCCATGTCCTTGTGGCTATTTCAATCACCCGACCAAAGACTGTGTTTGTGCTCCGGGGTTAGTGCAGAAATATCTGAACAAGATTTCTGGGCCTTTACTTGATCGAATTGATCTTCATGTGGAGGTGACACCTGTAAGTTTTGAAGAAATTGCTCAAGAAAGTGAAGAAGAAAGAAGTGAAGCTGTAAGAGAAAGAGTAGTTAAAGCACGTGAGATTCAGACAGAGCGATTCAAGGAGCAAGAAGGATTACATAACAACGCTCAGATGCATAGTAAACAACTACGTCAAGTATGTCGAATTTCAAAAGAGGGAACAGAAATGCTCAAAAATGCAATGGATCGCTTGAACCTTTCGGCTAGAGCTTACGACAGAATTCTAAAGGTAAGCCGCACCATAGCTGATTTAGAGGGCTCAATAAATATTGAAAATCATCATTTGGCCGAAGCTATTCAATACCGCAGTTTAGATAGAGAAGGGTGGCTAGGTTAAATGTATCGTTGTCTTTTTGCGTTTTGCATCCGCTCTAAGAATTTGTCTTGAAGTTCTAAGTGCAATTGCATGCTTGCTTTTTTTGCCATAAGTTGAGCTTGTTTGTAATCTGATTTTTCTCCGATAATAATTGATTCCGATTCTAAGGGGTTGGTCAAGGCGATTACAAAGTGTTTGTGCTTATCTACATAAACATCATGGCCACCAGAATTTAGGTCTGCCGTGCGCACATCGTAGGTAGACGGAATCAAAACAACTTTTTTGAAGAGTTCAAAATCTTTCCATTTTCCATTCTTACCCCAAGGGAGCAATTTGTACTCACGAATTTTATTCTGCTCCAAGTTGACATCCACACCTCTGATATCTGCCATAAGGATAAAAGCTAAAAACAACGGCAAAACACATAATGAAGCATATACATATTCTTGATTGGAGATGAAGGCAACGATGAAGACAATAATCAAAATGAAGACAAAAAAGATATAGGCACTCTTTTTCTCCCCAAACTGGGCACCACGATTAAAGTTGATTTTTTCTTTTTTCATTTAAATGCGAAATAAGTGCATTTAATTCAGTTCGATTCAATTGGCTTTCTTTCGATGATAAAGTCGTCATTTAAAAAATAGACGTTGTCGTTTTGCACTCTTATGTTCCGAGCAAAAGCATCGATGAAGATACCTTGGTTTTCTTTTTTCAAACCGTCTTTTAATTCATAGATCAAGTCTCGCCCATGTTTCTCCCTTTGGTAAAGCCATATTCTCTCATTTTTTTGATCTTGTAAAGCAACAAAATGTCGAGTTGTATTGCTCAAGTCGAACTTAACCGCTGTGTCTTGTTTGTACTCTTGATCAACATGCACTAATTGGTTGTTGAAAACGTCAAATACCAAGATTTTGTTTTCATAATTGAAGAGAGGCATTTCCTTAAATCTTCCAAAAAGAGTATTGTATGAGTGCTGTTGTAATCCCCAGCGCCTGTCTAGAGGCGAGCCTTTCGCTCTAATGTAAAGATTCACGAAAGTGAAAAATTCACGATTTGCAGCGTAAAATGCATTGGTGTCGATGGTAGAATAGGCAACTTCAGGATCTTTGCCCAATTGGTAAGCAATAAAGTCGGTGCCACAATTGTGGTATTTTGGATATGAAATGTCTGTGTTGAAAAAAGTGTACTCAGGCAACAGTGTGGTTGGCATGCTGTGTTGTACGCGGCTCAAGTCTCTGTAAATGTTGGCTCCATTTGGAGTTACCAATTCTAGACTCTTTATGTAAGTGTTAAATTGATCAATGGGTTGTGGATCATACTTATAGATTTTTTGATCAGTGATGTATAGCTGCACAAACTGATCTTTTCCTACTAAATAGAACCGGCCTGCCGCATCTTTAAATAACTCTTTTAGTGCATCGTTCTCTAACTTAGGAGTAGGTAATCTGTAAAGTGGTTTTTGGCTTTCGTCAAACACAACAATGTGCTTTTTACTTTTTGTAACAGCAATGATGCCTCCTTCCCAACATTCAAACATTGAAAAAGTAGGGGGGATTCTTTTCTTTTTGCTGACCAACTCGATACCGTCTATTTCTTCAAAAAGTGGAACTAAGACTAGCGTGTAATTTTTTTCTTTAAGAGATTCAGCGGTATGAGTTTGGGCTTGATAACCAAACAATTGAAAGATGTATTTGTTTCCTTCTTGCAGGTTAAGGTTTACTTTTCCTTCGTTACGCGTTTGCCCCAGAAAATTACCGTTTGTGTCGAGTACTATAACTTCTGAAAGAGGCCCACCTCCTAGTGCATCTTTCACCAATACTTCTTGGGCAAAAAGTGGTGAAAGTGCCATTACTCCTACAAAAAAGATAGGAAAAAGGAAAAGTCTCAGCTTTAGCATTTCTGTGCGATTGTTACACTAATTTAACGAAAAGCACAGTGCAATGGTTAGCGCCAGGTTCTGTCTTTAGAGTCGGGTGGGTTTTTGGTCCAATCTAATGGTCCATCGCATCCTACTTCAATCATCGTACTAGCAGGGTTTCCAAACCAGGTGAGCATAGTTTTACGCCAATCTTTAAATGCGTCATCGTCATACCACTTACATGAGTAACTCAGAATGGCTATGCTTGTTTCGTTTATAACTACAATGGTCGGGTTAGCTTCTGGATAGGTTCTCATATTTCTTCCAGGTCTCACTGCCTGACCATCAATAAACTCCTTCAGCCAAAATTTTACTGCATAATCACGTTCAGTAACATCAGGATAAGTGTAGAAACTAAAATGATATTTTGCATAAGCCTTGTTGCCAATATTGTTGACTTTCTTCTCTTTGGCTTTGAGCATGAACAAAGAACTCCAGTCATGCTCTTGCTCATTTATGACTCCAAGATTTTGATCTGGAAGATTAAGAGTCTTTTGCTCAAAGGCGCTATCGGCTGAAGCTACAAAACCAGTAATTCGTTGTTTGAATTCTTCGTTTTGTGAAAAAGTTAAAAAAGGAAGAGCGAACAAAGCGATCGCCCAATAGATTCTGTTCATTTTTTAAGGTTTCATCAATTCTATATCTACTTCTTTTCCGGCACGAAGTAGCTTAACTTTAACGACCCCGCCTTTTTCAATATTGTTCATGGCAACTCCAGCTTCTTCTAATTCCACTTCATTGCTCACTTTAATTCCATTGATCTCAATAATGATGTCTCCACCGAGAATCACTTCGCGGCCATCAATAATTGCAATGATATCGCCACCTTTAAACCCTGCTGCTCCACCAGGTGAATTGCGAACAACACGCTGAATAAGAAGGCCTCCGCCTGTTGGTACATTCATCATTTTAGCCATTTTTGGTTCAAGAAGAATTCCGTCTATACCAAACCAACGATTAGATCGATCATGCAGAATGTCTTTAGCTATGTTCACGCTTGAAGCAAATCCCAATCCTTGAAATCCTCCACTTTCACTTAATATGTGACTTACAATTCCAATTACTTCACCTCTCATGTTGAACATTGGTCCTCCAGAATTTCCATGGTTGATGGCTGCATCCGTTTGAAGGAATTCAATTTTTGTAGTTCCAGCAAAGCTCTTTTGACTGTGTCTTCCGCTTAAGAAACCTACCGATAACGAATGTTCTAACCCGTATGGTGCGCCAATGATCATAACGCGTTCTCCAATTTGAGCCGCATCTGAATCTCCCAATTTAGCAACCGGGATACTGTTGTTGGGTTTGTAAAGTGTTTTTATGATGGCTACATCTGCAGAAATGGATGAAGACTTCACTTTAGCCGGTGCTTTCTCTCCATTTGGAAACAGAACCATAATACTTTCAGCGTTGTGAACAACATGGCTGGCTGTAATAATGTAGCCTTCCTTGTCTATGTAAACTCCACTGCCTAAACCTTCAGCTGAGACTTGTCTCACTTGGTTTCCACCTGCTTCAATCAACTTGTTTTCTTTTACAAGTATCGTTACCACAGAAGGGTTGAGTTGGTCATAAAGTTTTTCTACATCTTGAGAAAAGAGCTGAGTTGCCAAAAAGCTTAAAGCGATGAATAGTCTAATTTTCATAGTATAATCAATATATAGGCGCCTAAAATATCTATTTTAGTTTACCCAACAACCCTACAATGAAGTCTATTCCAGAATTGGAAACTCAAGTTCTTACTTACTTGGAGAAATGTTTAAACCCAATGTTGGTTTATCATACTCCAAATCATACCAAATGGGTTGCACAAGAAGTATTAAAGATTTGCTCTTATGAAAGAGTGGATGAGCTAACAACGAGGTTGATTTACATCGCTGCTTTATGTCATGATGCAGGATATGTTGAGAAGCTGGATAACAACGAACCTTATGGAGCTCAATATGCTGAAAAGTTAATGTTGGAGAATGGATTTGACAATGAAGATATTGAGTTCGTAAAGAAATTAATCCTTGAATCAGACCCTTATGTACGTTGTACCTCAAAAGAATCGGAGATTTTAAGCGATGCGGATTTGGGCTATTTGGGGACATCTGAATTTTTAGAAGGAAGTCATAAGCTTTACCTTGAATACATTAATTTCGGGCGGATAAGTGGAGATGAATCAGAATGGTTGCAAAAACAAATAGAGTTTCTGCATTTTCATGAATATTATACTTTATTTTCAAAAAAATATAGACTCCCCGTAAAGGAGCGAAACCTCATGAAACTTCAAAACAGATTTGAAAAATTGCGTTAGTCTTCTTTTACTGATAATCTGTTGCTCCTTGATTGGGCATGCTCAAACCGATACCAATTTGATAGAAATGGATCGGCTGGGAAAAAAGGATTTTGTGCGTCCCAAAATTGAAAATGCATCAACTGTTACATCAGCCAGTAGAAATGCTAAAAACTTAGAAGATCTTCCTTTTACAGCTTATGTCATAACCAAAGAAATGATTGCCTCTCGCGGTTATCAAACTTTAGTCGATGTATTAAAAGATATTCCCGGTACACGTGTTTCGCAACCGGGTAGCGCAGAACATGGAGAGACTTTTTCGATGAGAGGTCTGTTTGGAAATTACTACGCCAAGATTCTTCTAGATAATGTTCCCATTCAACCAAGTGCAACTAACGGGATGCCAATTGAAGCCCAGTTCCCTATTCAAAGCATTGAGAGAATTGAGGTGATCATGGGTCCAGCGTCTGATGTATACGGAGCAGATGCCATGGCTGGGGTTATCAATATTGTGACGCAAAAAGAAGAAAGAATAAAATGGGGTAACGCAAGTTTGATCATGGGAAGTCCGTATTTAACGGGTGTGAAATTTACCTTAGGAGGTAAGGTGGGTAAAGGCAATAGAGTGTATAGATACACAATGTTTGGTGGTTTCCAGCAAATGCGGAACAAGAATATTGTGGCAGGCCATAATGAAGTATATAACCCATTAACCTACAGTAACGGAGATAGTAGTTTTATTGCGAGTCCTTTTTACCGCGGGTCTTTTACATTACCTGATTTTAATGGTCTGCCTTCTGCATCGCTGAATGCGGGGTTACGTTTTAGTGGGAAGCATCTAACTATTGGATTTGACGCCATGCAAAGAAGTGAACAAAGCGCTATTGGACTTAATCCATTAACAGTGACTTATCACAACCCCAATCACAAAACGGGAGAACGCATCTTCAGAGGTTTTATGGTCTACAACACCAATATTGGTGAATGGAATTCTAGATCCTACGCCTCATGGTTGTCTTACAGAATGGACCGAGGAAACAGCTACAGCACGGTACAAAATCCATTAAATGCCCAAGGTGTTTTTTATATGTATTCTGCTTCAGATGATCTGTATTTAGAACAGACCATGAATTACCAATGGGCAAGTGGCTTGTCATTTCAAGCGAGTGGGACATTTCAGTATTCAGGTAATTTTCCCATCTACAAATACTTGCTTTCACCATTCGATCCAGGAAACTATCGGCCATGGAGTAGTGAGATTAGAAATAGCCCATTTCTTGATAGTTTAGGGTTTGCTCCTTTTAACTTTAGTAATGTGGGTTTAATGGGACAGCTCTATTATGAAAAGGGTAGATGGGAAGCAATGTTTGGATTGAGGTTTGATTACCACAGTAAGTTTTACGGAGCAATCAATCCAAGGATCGGTTTTTCATTCAAAGCTTCTCCGAAATCTATTATTCGATTTTCGTCCAGTACTGGGTTCAGACCTCCTTCTAGTTATTTAATTTATAGTTCATACAGGTCTGTTGTAATAGATGGTGATACTGTTGGAATACCCTCACCTCAATTCGATCTTGACCCCGAAGATTTTGTGTCAATAGACATTGGGTTTAAGCAATTGATCAGTAAAAAATCAAGTTTTGATGTCGTAGCGTTTTATCATGAAACATTGAATAGCATTGTGAAAACACTGAATAATCAAGGTGATGAGTTATTCTATGGATATCAAAATAGCCCAAACAGTAGAAGGGGCTTATTCGGAGTTCAAGTTCAATACGTTGTTAAAGATATAGGTTTAAAAAAGTTGTTTTCAGATTTTTCTGTGAGTTACTCCAAAGGATTTGAAGAATTACCGTTTAACCAAGGCACCTTAAGCGATTATCGAGAAATGCCCAATTGGATTGGTAAATGGTTGATTGGATTTTATCCCATGAAAGATCTGAGTCTTTCTTTAAGAAACCAATTCAGCAGCAGCTGGTTATCTTCTAGTGTGGTTACATCAGACGTCAATTTTGAATATCAGGTAGCGTCATTCTATACCATGGATATCTTGATCAACTATTCGGCAACCAATAGTATTAATCTGTTTTGCAACATCTTTAATGTTACTGATTCTAAGTATGGTGGAATTTCTGCTGTAAATGACCTTGGTATTGCTACGAGAACAGGAGCGATTTTTACAGAAAGTTTATACTACAATCCTCAATATGGCACAAAATTTACCGTAGGTGCCAATATCAATTTCTAGTATGAGCGGGTGGTTGAGAAATATATGCATGACTGTGTTACTCTTATTGAGTTTGGCATTGCAATCTCAATCAGATAGTGTTCAGATAGCTCAACTTCTGGATGAAGCTCGAAATACGGTTAATGCGATTAATGCCATAGAAAAATATGAGCGCTGTATAGATATGGCTGATCGGGCTCGGTTGAAGTATTTAAAAAGTACCTGTAAACTAGAAGTGGCGCCTTTGTACATTTCAAATAGTCAGAGCGACAAAGGGTTACTCACCTATTTTCAGTTAGTGAATTCATTAACCGAACAAAGGCGTTTCCAAGAACTATTTACAACCTATACTGCATTAAGCACATATTACGCAAGTAGGCAGATGCCAAAAAGTGCTGCTGATTACTTGAAAGATGCTTTGCGTTTATCAGATTCGGTAAGCTTAAATGCTGATAAGCCTGTACTTCTTTATGAAATTGGAAAATTAGAGCTTGAAGCATTAGAGCTAGATTTGGCTTTAGAATATCTTGATAAGGCAGATGGCATTGCTTCTCAAGAAAGCCGGAAGAACTTACTTCTAAAAATCCTCCGCTTAAAAGCGAAAACGTATGAAACGTTAAATCGACTGGATGAGGCAGTAAGAGAAAATGAAAGAATTCTCGAGTTACTTGAAGATTCCGGTGATCGGGTGAATTATACGAATCAACTGAACAATCTGGGGTTTATTGAGCAGAGAAGAGGGAATACATCAAAGGCGCTCGATTATTTCTTACAGACTTTGGAAGAAAGGGAGGAAATGGGCCTGAAGGATGAGGAGCACATTCCGCTATTAATGAATGTGGCCATCACCTATCAAAACAGCAAAGAGTCTAAAGCCTATTTAAATAGGGCGCTCCAAGCGGCAAAAAAGTCAAAGAACACTGCACTTCAAGCGGAGATTCTTGATTTGCTGAGTGTAGCTTATCTTAACGAAGATGATTTCTACAATGCCCAAATTTATAATCAGTCTGGATTGGAATTGATGGACGGTAGTATGCCCGAAGTAGAAATGGAATTGAATCTTACGGCAAGTGTGGTGTATGAGAAATTATTGGAGTATGAAACGGCATTAGAATATTACAAAGCATATCTAGAAATAAAAGATTCTTTGGATGTGGCAAAAAGATTGAGCCAAGAAGAGCTGGCACAACAGCAGTTGTATTTACAAAGAACTGAAAAGCAGATTCAAGAGGTTGTAGATAAGGGAGAGATTAAGGACTATCAGCTTCAACAGTTGAAATTAGAATCTGAGAATAAAGATATTCAACTGAAAAACCAGCAACTTGACGCAAAGCAAAAATT
>JAOARK010000275.1 GCA_025210575.1 Schleiferiaceae bacterium | reverse complement strand
GCTTTGGAATGTTAATTTTCTTGGCTTTGTTCGTTGGTTACTGGATCACTTTAGTTTTAATTGAAAAAGTAAACCCAGATTTAGCAAACAAAATGATTGGTCATACTGAAGAGTAGATAGCGACTATAGATATAAAAAAACCCGTTCAATGCAGAACGGGTTTTTTTGTGTCTGGTATTTTCTAAAGAATTTCTTCCATTTTCTCTGCAGGCCTTGCTAATACCGCCTTTTCATCTGTTTCAATAATAGGGCGTTCCATTAACTTTGGATATTCAATCATGGCCAAAATTACCTCTGCGTCATCTAGCTCTTTGCCCTTAAAGTTTTCTTTCCAATCCGCTTCTTTTACTCTAACCAAATCTTCAGGACTCATTTCAAGTTTGTCTAAAAGATTCTCTAACTGGTCTTCTGTTAAAGGATTGTTCATGTAATCGATCACTTCATGCTCTAGCCCTTTTTCTTCTAACATTGCTAGCGCTTCGCGGCTTTTGCGGCATCTATTGTTATGATATATTTTCAACATGGATTAATAGATTATGTGTACAACACCGTTGTACTCTTGTTGTTCATTACAGTCGTCAAAAGTATTAACCAACCAAAAATAAACACCTTCCCCAAGCGGTTTATTTTCAAATCTACCATCCCATTGAAAGAGTGGGTCATAGGTCTCATATACTTCGCCTCCCCAACGGTTGTAGATCTTTAAATAAAAACTATCGTAACCACCCAGCATTGTGGGGTCTATCAATTTTAGATAATCGTTTGTACCATCGCCATTTGGTGTAAATACGTTTGGCATTAATCGGCTTTCATCAAAAGGCTCAATAATATTTACTATCTGACTTGAACCTGCAGAGACCTTGCAAATGGAATCAAAGCTTGTCAGCTTGATGGTATAAGTTCCAGGTTCAGAATAGGTATAGCTTGTATTTCCCCCGGTAATTATATTTCCATCACCCATGTCCCAAATGTGGGTTTGAAATCCACTACCTAATTGTAGCAGACTAACATTAAATGGATCAGAGCAATGATCGTGTTCTAATATAAAGTCTGTATCTGTAGCTGGATTTTTGAAAACTACAGTTTGGGTGACAGTATCTGCACTTTGGCAGACATCATCAAAAGCAATCATCGTTACCGTAAATTCTCCTTCAAAGCTGTAGGTATGTGTAGGGTTCTTTTGTGTTGAGGTGTTGCCGTCTCCGAATAGCCAAGTATAACCTGTGGCGCCAATTGTATTGTTGGTAATGCTTATAGTGAAAGGGGGAGAGCAGGTGTCATATGGAGCTATGTCAAATCCAGGTAAAACGAAATTACTTTCTAAACGCAAAGGAATTCGAGTAGTATCCCAAGTTTGGCAAAGCGTGTCGATACCAATAATGGTGATCATGAAATCCCCAGTGTCGTTATAGACTTTTGTAGGAGCGAATCCTGTGTCGATATCTCCATCGCCAAAATTCCAAATAAGAACATCAACATTCTTGGAGTTATTTACATACTGAAGCGTGTAAGGAACGCAGTTGGTGTCTTGTGGAACTGATACATCAACTATTGGATCTGTAAAAGTAAACTCAATTTTAGTGGAGCCCAGATTGCAATTCGCAGAACCATTGACATGTGAATAAACATTTGCTGGGAATGTGGGGAAACTTTGTTGTGAGCAACCCGCACAAATTGCTTGGTACATTGTGCCATCATTGTTAAAACGAGAGGTTCCACCATCTACATGCTCTCTTGATTGTTCACCAAAAAATGAGGCATATTCTAACATTTGCCAACTACCATCTAAAACCATGAAGTAAAAGTCATTACCATCGGTTGTACTGTCTCTAGCGTCTGGGGTTGTAGGTAAACCTATAGTGCTTCCTTGTTGAAAGCTTACTTGACCACCCCATCCGGATAAGTAGATATTCTTGCAATCATCCACCATAAAGGCTGTTGGTGAAATGTTAACGGTTTGTCTCATTCCATTCCCAAAAACCGTAGATCGATGTGAAACACTAAGATCGCTCGACAGTTTGTGAAGGAATTGCGCACTGTTAGCAATAGCCCAAGTAGCTGGAGAAATAGGGTAAGCTCCTAATGTTTGTCCGTAAACATAAACGGAATTGTCACGATCAAGTTCTACAAAGAAATTCTGATCATAATTACCGGAACCGTTATACGTCAACTCTACAATAGTATCCTGATACCAATCGTACTTCATAATGAATCCGTCACTTAGACCTCCACCATATAATTTTTGGTAGGCATTTGCTGATGTAGGTAGATCTGGACTTTTTGTTCCACCTGCTGCAATAATGAAATAGTTGCCATTTTCTCGCATAACCCGAAGACTGTAAGCCGCATCGTCATCCGAGCCTAATAAAACTCTCGAAGCTTTTGCTTGAGAACAATCATTGTTCAAGCTAAATAGTACTGCATTCTGCTTGGTGAAGGTGCCCCAATTGGTGCCCATAAAGTCATTTGAAAAGGTAGAAGAAGCTACATGAATGCACGTGCTGTCGTATATAACTTCACCCCGGGAGTTGTCTCCGTAATTGTGTGTCAAATTCTTGTTAGTACCGTCTGTACCTGTACCTCCCACAAAAGTACTTCCCACCAAAACTCCACCGGTAGAATCTAAATGAGTTACAATAATGTCTACACCATCTTGGAACTGCATAAAACCAACATCAGTTGTTGGTCCACCGTTAAAGGAAGTATCTAATGCGTTTAATGTAACCGGATAGTCATTTGAACCTGTAACCCCCATAATCACTAGGCCACCGTCATTTGAAGCCACCATAGAGTTAGGTTGTTCAGGACCACTACCGCCAATGTATGTAGAGTAAAGTAACTGTGTACCATCTACATTAAATTTTGAAATCGCAATGTCTACTAGTCCACCGGCAAAAGTGTCTTGAAATGCACCAACGGTTACCGGATAGCCTGTCGCGAAAGCTATCCCTCCTCCATACATATTTCCTAAACTGTCAAAACTCGCGGTGTATCCAAAATTATCAGCTAATGATCCGGTATATGTTGAGAAAATATACTGCGGGTCAATTACCAAGGGAAGCTTTTTATTACGCTTTTCTACTTTGAAGGAAACCGTGTTTCCTTCTAAGGTGAAGTCACATTTCACGGCAATGTTCTTTCCTTCTTTAATCTGCCAGGCTATTGGTTTTTGTTCTATTATTTCACCCAAAGATGTACGCATAATTAGAAACCCTTCTTCTAGGTAGATGGAGTCTAATCCGGTATATTCCATTTTTACAATTGCAGGGTCTATTCTAGGTTCTAAATACAGGTCGTATTTAATGGTGTTGCCATCTGTGTAGTACTTAATATCTACACCTTGAAAGATCTCCTCTTGCATAAGCGCATTGTAAATAGGCACTTTGTTTTTCCAACGTTTAGAATCTTTTCTAAGAATATAGTTGTGATATGTTTTGCGTTTGGCAAGAGGTTTCCAATTATTGGAGTTTCCTTGAACAAAGTTCATTCTAACAGCATGATGCTTAATTCGAGAAGCATCAAAAGTTTCATCTTTTGCTCTGTGGTCGTGAAAATATTCAAGAGGGGAATAATCAACTAAATGTATGGTGAGTCCTTCATCTTCAAAAAAGAAAGCTCCTTGAGGCCCAGTCCATTTATAACTGAAGTCTTCTTTCCATTGTCCCTGATTTTCTACAAAGTGTTGTGCATAGAGACCAGATGCTAAAATGAAAGCTATAAATAGTATGGAATAACGAATCTTCAAAATGTAATTTGAAATTAATCTAAAACCACAGATTTGAGGCTAAGATTAAGCCATAAATGTAGTTTAAATAGTAAAAGTGAATTGAGAGTTATTTACCCAGCTACCAAATCTCCCATTGGTAGGCATCAAGCTTCAGGAAAATAAAGAGTAGAATTGTGAAACCCCACAAAGATGAACCACCATAACTAAAGAATGGCAGAGGTATTCCAATTACTGGGAGGAGCCCAATGGCCATTCCAATATTAATTGTAAAGTGAATGAAAATGATACTCGCTACTGCGTAGCCATAAATCCTACTGAACGCTGTTTTTTGTTTTTCTGCTTTATAGATTATTCTAAAAAACAATGCTGTAAATAACAGAATCACAATAGATGTTCCGATGTATCCCCATTCTTCGCCAACCGTACAGAAAATGTAATCGGTGCTTTGCTCTGGTACAAAATCAAGTTTTGTTTGCGTGCCTTTCAAAAATCCCTTTCCACTAAAGCCTCCACTTCCTATGGCAATTAAACTTTGATGTGTATTATAACCAGCTGCCGAGTAATCTGTTTCTAAGCCTAAAAGAATGTTGAACCTGCTTTTTTGGTGCGGTGCCAAAACGTTGTTGAAAATGAATCCTGCCAAATAAACAAAGCCAATACTTGCTCCTGCAACCACTCCTGTGAGTAGGGGTAAAGGTTTGTTTTTTCTAAAAAGATACATGAAGATCAAAGCCAGGATGGAAATGCTAATGGTTAAGTATAGATTATCTACCAAAAGGCTCATGATAAAAAGAAGCACTAGCCATAAACCTCCAAAAATGAGGTAGCCTGAAAGCCCTTCTCGATAAAGAACAAAAACAAAAGCGGCATATACCAATACTGAACCCATATCTGGTTGTAAAGCAATGAGTAGAGCAGGAATAGCAAATAATACAACGCTGATAACCTTGGTCGAAAACTTTGAAAAATCGGTAGAGGTTAAACTCAAATAGCGAGCTACAGCAAGAGCTGTTGCAAACTTGGCAAATTCACTAGGTTGGAGACTAAAGCTGCCAAAAGCAAACCATGATTTTGCACCTGATATTTCTTTTCCTACAATAAGTACCAAAGCAAGCAGTACAATATTGACGACATAAATGGGGATAGCCAATGCTTCGAATAATCGCCCGTCCATGAAAAGAATAGCAATAATTAAAACTATGGATGTTCCTATCCAGATTAATTGTTTACCATACTTCTGAGTCGTATCTAAAATGCTCTGATGCTCTTCATTATAGACAGCAGCATAAATAGAAATCCAACCCATTAGGACCAAGGCCAAGTACAAGGCAACACTAATCCAGTCTAAATTGGCCCATATGCTTTTGCTTTCTCTGGTCATGGGTTTAAGTTCAAAATTGTGTCGGTTCCATATTTAGCTATCGCTTGAGAGCGATATTCGTCCATCAAGCTACCTTCTGAGATGCGCTTTAAAACCTGAGGCCTTGATATAGAATCGTGCAAATAATCTTCAACCATTAAGCTTGCCATGGGTGCAGCCCACCTTGACCCCCAGTATCCATTTTCTACAATAATCGCCATAGCGATCTTCGGATCATCTTTCGGGGCAAATGCTACAAAAATAGAGTGATCTTGACCGTGGGGGTTCTCTGCCGTTCCTGTTTTTCCACACATGGGAATGCTCTCAAGTCTT
>JAOARK010000274.1 GCA_025210575.1 Schleiferiaceae bacterium | reverse complement strand
GCTTCTAATGCAGGGTCAAAATCTGGGTCTGTCCACACTTGAGAAAGTTCTGTGGCTCCAATAGAATTGTCCCAGGATCCATCTTCTAGATTAACTGAATTTCCTACTGTTGGTACTTTTCCATTTTCATCCATTTGACGATCGCCAGCCCATACCACATCATATACTTTTTCATCTAAAGAACCGTCAGCATTCATCCAGCCTTTAACCACTTGAACACGATCTAAAGAACCAAACTCTGGATCCATCAATGCATGAATTAAGAATGAAGGTGTTTTGTTCAAACCGTTGGTCATGTCGCCTCCCATCGGGACTCCTTTCTCGTACCCTGTTTTTACCCAATCTCCGTTCAAATCGGTTTCAGAAAATTCCCATCCTCCAAAAAAGCGAATTTGCATTCTAGAGCCTGTAGTACCATATGTTTCTTTGCGTCTCATGGCATCAAACAACGCTTCACGTGTATTGTCTGACGCCCAGACAGCAGCATATCCTGAAGCTACCGTTTGCCAAGTCATAATTGAGGCTAACTCAGAAGTTACAAACGGATGGTTCCAGCGTTCCTTAGAAGGCTCAACGTTAGAAGCTTTTCCATAAAAGTTATTGTCTTCTCCAGTGGCTAGTGTTGTATGAGAATCGGTACTACCAATGAAACCAAACTTGTAGGGATTCGTTCCTACCTGAGATTTGATCTTTAATCCTAATTTCAGGGCTGAACGTGCATATTCTCCTTGAAGCATATCATCCGTTTTAACTGCTGACAAATCCAGATTTCCAAAATCCCACGTTTCATAATCTGCGAATTCATCATTTGGTGATAAAAATGGATGCGTTTCGCCATCCCCTTTTATTTGGGTTATTTCATACAATGGTTCCCATTGAATTCTGCGATCAGCGTAAGCTTTATCAAAAGCACGGCCATCAACTGCAGTTTCCATAAACATAATTCCATTACTCAAATTCCCATTATGAGGAATGGCCAATACTTGACCACCTGTTTCTGCTTCGTAATTTTCCAAATCGGTCCACAAATCCTCTGGGTCTGAACTTTGCCCATTGGTAAACGGAATATGAGGTCTTGCCTTATCTTCATTGTCGCGATAGATAACCACTCTGTGAAGGTTATTTCCAGCGATAAGCGAAGTCCATTCGTAACCGATAAAAGCTGTGAAATTACCAGGATCATTATGTCTTTCGGCCGCGTCTACAGTCATGTCCCAAACCTGACGCTGAAGTTTCGGATCATTCGGATCCATTTCCATTTCACCTTGAGAAAATGCCTTGATTAGTTCAATTGCGGCTTCTGCGCCATTGCCTTCTTCAATCATCTTGCTCCATCTCTTTCCTTGGTCGTATTCCATAATCCAATCTTCTTTATTGAATAAAGCCTGGAACAACCCCATTCCATCAGAGTGATCTGCTACGACTAAAAAATCTAAAGGTCTAGACAATTTTGCCGTTAGTCCTGATGAGGCTGTTACCTCTTCTCCTTTGGCGAATTTGTAAGCTTCATCCAAGCCTATGCGGTTTCCGAAGGCACCAGCGTCCATTGACAATTCTGTATGCAAATGTGTATCTCCGAAATAAACTTTGGTAGCATAACCGCTGGATGCCGATTCTGAACTTGAGGTCTTCACTTCAGGAGTGGCCTCCTCGGTTTGATCGCTGTTTTCTTGATTTCCGCAACTAACAATGAGTGAGGCGGCAAGAAACGAAAGCAGTATTTTTTTCATAACACGAAGTTTCGGTTTCTCCAAAGATGGTAAAAAATATGCCGGAAAGGAAACGGCTATTTACTCAATAAAAGTTGCTTGTAGACTTCAGCTGGCACCTCTTTCTCTTGCTCCCAGTTCTCAGCTTGCGAAGCCTTTTTCAATTTTTCTTGATAATACGTCTTTCCATGACTTAGTACTTCGCTTATCGCAGAAGCTATTTCTTCAGGTTTATGGGAATTCACGCTCTTGCCAATGGCGTATTTATCAACAATGCTCTTCACCTCAACCACGCGTGAACACACCACGGGAATGCCACAATGGATGTAATCAAATAATTTATTGGGTAGACTGTATTTATAGTTGATGTTGGTGTCTTTGTCTAAACTGATGCCCACATCTGCATTCGCTGTGTACTGCAGCAATTCTGCATAAGGAACACGATCCACAAAAATCACTTTGTCTTCAATATTTCGGTTCTTCACTTCAGCCCTAAGCTGAGGAACAACATCTCCTGAACCAACCAACAGCAACACCGCGTTTTCAATTTGAAGTATCGCCTCTAGGGCCTCTTCCATTCCGCGATCAACATTAATTCCCGAGCCTTGGTTAATGACAATCATTTTGTTTTCAGGTAGTCCAAGCTCCGTTCTTCTTTTCACCTTTTCAGGAATGGTGACAGGTGAAATATTTCGAAACACTTTTGGCCGAAATCCATAGTCTTGTTCATACAAACTTGCAATAGAATTATTGACAGTAAACACAGTTTTGAGCTGAGGAAAAATCCAACGCTCGATTTTTGTCCAAACCGTTTTAGCGAGAGCATTGTCTTGATTTTCAGGTACCCCTAGAAAATACTCATGCGTATCATATACCAAATCTTTCCGCTTTAAGCGCGAAACCAAATAATTAGCAAGTAGCGTATCCAGGTCGTTGCTGAGTAATACATCGCTTTTGTTGAAAAGCAAAAAGAAAAACAAACGAATATTGAATTCCGCATAAAACAATGCCCCTTTTGTAAAGAAAAGTTTCATTCGGTGCGTCTTGTATTCCCGCTGTAGCGGAAGGCTATTCGGTAATACTCTTCCAACCCAAAGCACTTCATAGCCTAATTCTAAAAGCAGCAAAGCAATCTTGTTGACACGATTGTCGGTACTGATGTCATTGGTAGTAGAAATGATGATTTTGGGCATAGGGCAAATTAACGGTGAATGGCTAAAACTTATTGAAGATTGAGCAAAAGTTTTAAACCAACTAACTCTTTCACCTTCAAACTAATACTTTACTTTTGCGGCCGCAATGATGGAGAGTAAAGGAAAAGTGGCATTTCATACGTTGGGTTGCAAATTGAATTTTGCAGAAACCTCAACTATAGCCAGGGATTTTAGTGCTAAGGGTTTTGAGAAAGTTTCATTCTCAGATCCGGCAGATATTTATGTGATTAACACTTGTTCTGTAACTGCGAATGCAGATAAAGAAACAAAGACTATTATCCGTTCTGCGCTAAAGCAAAATCCTGAAGCTTTTGTGGCCATTGTTGGATGTTATGCTCAGCTTAAGCCTGAAGAAATTGCCAAGATAGAAGGTGTTGATTTGGTACTTGGAGCGACTGAAAAATTTAAGTTGACGGACTATGTCCATGATCTTACTAAAAGGGATTTAGGAGAAGTTCATTCCTGTGAAATACAAGATGCTGACTTCTTTGTAGGGTCCTACTCTATTGGCGACCGCACTCGTGCATTCTTAAAAGTTCAGGACGGCTGCGATTACAAGTGTACTTATTGTACTATTCCATTAGCGCGTGGCATTAGTCGAAGTGACACTATGGAAAATGTTTTGAAAAACGCCAAAGAGATTTCCGAACGTGACATCAAAGAAATTGTGTTAACTGGTGTGAATATTGGTGACTACGGAAAAGGAGAATTTGGCAACAAAAAGCACGAGCATACTTTTCTAGAACTTGTTCAAAATTTGGATAAAGTTGAAGGGATAGAGCGCTTGAGAATTTCTTCTATTGAGCCAAATTTGCTTAAAAACGAGACCATAGATTTTGTTGCTCAAAGTGACACATTTGTTCCTCATTTTCATATTCCGTTGCAAAGTGGAAGCAATGAATTGTTGGGTAAAATGAAAAGGCGTTACCGTAAAGAGGTGTATACCAATCGCGTAGAGCAAATCAAAGCAACTATGCCACATGCCTGCATTGGGGTGGATGTGATTGTTGGTTTTCCTGGAGAAACAGATGAACTTTTTATGGAAACCTACAACTTCTTAAATGAATTGGATGTTTCTTATTTCCACGTGTTTACCTACTCCGAAAGAGCCAATACTGAGGCTGCAGAAATGGATGGCGTAGTAGATAAAGCCGTTCGTAAGAAACGAAGCAAAATGTTACGCATTCTCTCCGCTAAAAAGAAAAGAGCATTTTACGAAAGCCAGTTAGGTACCACTTCTAAAGTGCTTTTTGAAGCGGATAACAAAGAAGGATGGATTCATGGATTTACCGAGAATTATATTAAGGTTAAAACACATTGGGACCCAGCTTTGGTAAACCAGCTTCTAGAAATTCGCTTAACTGAAATTGACCAAGACGGACTTGTACGTTTTGAAGAAGTTTCTGAGGTTGCTCTTTAATAGTTAAATAAAGAATCTCATCCCTACTTGTGCTCCAATCCAAGCTTGAATAAGAGTGGGTTTGTCATAGTCGTACACAATTTCTTCATAGAATAATTGACCAGGTGCAATGTCGTGCCCAAATTTATCGGTATCAGGATTATATACTTGAGTAAAGTAGGCATTCACCGATGGCCCGACATACATTTCCATAAATCCACCAATATCAAAAGCCAGGTTAAAATTAAAGCGGCCTAATGCATTTAGCTCCTGTGTAAATTGTTCTTTGCTTAAATGCGATGCGGTAAGTTCAAACTCAAGCGCCAATACGTTACCCACAAGTATTCTGCTTCCCAAACCATATCCAACAGTCCAGAGTAAATTGTCTTCTTCAAAATTTGAGGAGGCTAAAAAGACATTGTAAAACGGATTTACACCCGTCTTTACCGCCAAAGTCAGTGGCATGATTTCATTAAAACTAAAATCTACTGCTGCGTAACCATTGCGAGCAATACTGATAAACCCGATAGGCACACCTCTATGTCCACTTCCTGAATAATTAATCAACCCTAATTGAACGCCTTCCAGACGTTCTGTAACATTGACTAAAGCGGCTAATTGCATACCTTGTGTTCTGTAGCTACGATTGACAATACCGGACACCTGCAAACCTCTAACCCTTCTAGCATTGCTCGCCAAGCCCGATAATTGCAACCCTGTAACGTCTTTTGCGTTTCCGGTAATCCCAGTAATTTGGGCACCTATCATTTCTTGAGTATGATTAAAAATACCAGAGGCTTGCAAACCTTCAAATCTACTTTTAGTCATGTTCGAGATTCCGGATACCTGAAATCCTTTAAATTCCTTTTCGGTGTAGTTGAAAATTCCGGATACCTGCAGCGCAGTAGCTTCAGCTTTATTTACATTAGAAATACCTGCGATCTGGAGACCCGTTACATTGTAATTGTTAATATTTGCTATGGCAGCAATCTCAGCGCCTTCCACCCCTCCGTTATAACCAGCAAAGAGGTTAAAAGACAAATGATTTGTGATCTTACTTGCGCTATCTCCATTCGTACTTAAACCGGGCAGCACACTAAATTGTGCCACCACGGTATCGTTTTGCGCGTTTATATGATTGTTTAGAAAAATGGCCGAAAAAATTGCGGTACACTTTAATGCAAAACTGAGTCTCATAATGTTGTTGTTTTGAGCTAAGACAAGCCAAAATCAAAATACCCCTACTCGTTTTGAAAAAAATTATAAAGTGCAACGAACACCACCTCGATCCATTTCAACAATACACTGATTACAGTGTGTGCAACCCGATTTAGATATTTCTCCGTTCTCTATTTTTTGTAGAAAATTTGGATCATGAATTAAAGCCCTTCCAATGGCTACAAAATCAAATCCTGCTTTTTGGATTTCTTCAATACCCTGCCTAGAATCCACACCTCCCAAATACACGAGAGGTAATTTTACTTGTTGTCTAACTCTTTTTGCTAATTCTAGAAAGAAATTGGAACTGTAATTGTACTTTTTAATGATAGCCGGGCCAAATAATGCCATTGTCAATTTCTCTGCCCAATTGCTTCCATTCTTAACCATCCCTTTTAGCGGGACGTCTCCTCGAAGTAAAAAAAATGGACTCTTACTTGTAAAGCCACCACTCAATACTACGCCATCGCAATTGGCACTTTCTAGTTTTTTACACACCTCAATGCAATCTTCAACACTAAAACCTTTCTTAAAGCCATCCTCTAAATTCAATTTCACTAATACTGGGAAATTTGTTCCAACGGCATCTTTAATTGCTCTAAATACCTCCAATGGATATCGAGCCCGATTCTCTAAAGACCCTCCATACTGGTCTTTTCGTTTGTTTGTTTTGGGACTTAGAAATTGACTCAATAAGTATCCATGGCCCAAGTGAAGTTCTAAAGTGTCAAAACCAATTCGTTTTAATTGTTGGGCAGACCACACAAAGTCTTTTTTTGTCTCTTCCAGATCACTTTCGTTCATAGCTTTAGAAAATGGTAAACCCGAGAGCATGCCGTACTCATTTAAAACTCGACTGGGTGCAATTGGGACACCATTTCTGGTATTCTTAGAGAAATAACCACAATGGGTAAGTTGAATCGAAATTTTACCTCCTACTTCATGCACGGCCTCAACTACTCTTCTCAACCCAACGAGAGATTCTGGATTCACATACATCTGGTCTTTGAATGTTCTACCGTTTGCAGATACCGAAGCATAAGATATCGTTGTTAACCCCACCCCTCCTTTGGCCATTGAACTATGAAAGTCTACAAGCTTCTTATTTGGAATTCCATCATCGTACATTCCCTCAAAAGTGGCTGCTTTTATGAATCTATTTTTAAGAACTAAACTTCCGAGCTCGGCTGATTTATAAAAGTTATACTGTTGCATACCACTGTTTTCAAGGGAATTAGAGTCCTAAAAATAAAAAGTTTAGAAAAGAAATTCATGAATGAAACATACTTGTAAAAAGCTATCTTTGGAGAATTATTATTTTATTACAATGAGCAACGGTACAGTAAAATTCTTCAATGATTCTAAAGGTTATGGTTTCATTACAGAAGAAGGTTCAAACAAAGAGCACTTCGTTCACATCTCTGGTCTTATAGACGAGGTTAAAGAAGGTGACCGTGTAGAGTTTGAATTGAAAGAAGGAAAAAAAGGATTAAATGCAATAAACGTTAGAGTTATCTAAATTTATACATCGATTTTTTATTTCTTGAATCCCGCTAAAGCGGGATTTTTTTTTGCGAATAATCATTGAGTTTATGCCAAAAAAGTAAAAAGTTTAGTTTTGGCTTCAAATTATCACTCGAATGAAGGCGAGCATTCTTACAGCAGTATTGTTCATTACGTTTTTTGCTAAAGGTCAATCTCCTGAAGCTGATCAAATGTTGGGTTCTTATGGCATCAACTCTCAAACATTGAGCTATTTCTTTAGCGATGCAACGTCTAATTTCGATTACAATTTCGAATCGAATGACCTACAAAATAATGAGGTTACAAGTTTCAGTTACGATCATAAAAAGGGCATAGGCGAGCGTTGGAAACTTAAGAGTATAAATGGGAATTCTCCATCAAAAAAAGAGCTTAAGGCATTCGACAAGATTTACAACGCAGACAAAGAATTTAAAGGTGCGCAGATAGATGAGGCATCTTTTCAAGTACTCCAAGGAGATCAACACTACGATATTGTATCATTCAACTTCAATGAAAATACCCTTCCTAGTGCATATGTTTATTTGGAAAAGTGCACCGGTAAGATCTACCTAAACAAACGAACTCAAAGGTTTGAAAAAATTCATTTTGAAAATAACGAAAACCTTAAAGTCAATGGAGTTAATGCTGAGGAGTTGACTTACATTCTAATTTTTCAACTCAATCAGAATACCAAAAATTATGAGGTTTATCAAAGCAACCTAGAGATCTTGGCCAAAGGCTCAGCTAATAAAACTTCCATTTCCACAAAAATTCAACAGCTTAATTAAGAGCTTCACTCTCCCTAAAATGCTGTAAATAAGTTCTTTGAACTTTAACCACAATAATTATTTTCGCGCCTCATGGACGTATCTAAAATAGGCAACCCCGACATCTATGTATTCGGATTTAGAATACAAGAAGTAACTACTTCGTTAACAGACTTTTTGATCACTGCAGTATGTTTATATGCCTTCTTTACTTTAAAGAAAAGAAAGGACCTGAACAGTGCACAAAAATTCATGAAGTATCACTTCTTGACTATGGGAATTGCCGCGTTCATAGGTGGTCTTTTCGGTCATATGATCTTATACCTTCTTAATGATTATTGGCGCATTCCGGGGTGGTTTGCAAGTATGGTTTCTGTAATGTTTATGGAGCGTGCTGCCATAGACCATTCTCGCGGTGTATTGAAAGAAAAACTAGTAGATACCCTAATGGTGGTTAACATTATTGAGTTTGTGGTTATCGCTTTAATAACGGCTATTACCATTAACTTTATGTGGGTAGAGATTCACAGTGTTTGGGGAATTATTGCGGTAGTACTTCCATTCCATATTATCACTTACACTAAAAGTAAAAACCCAGGAAGCAAATTGATGATCATAGCCATTGGAGTACTAGTTTTCTGCATACCGATATTCAATGGTCCGGTGATCATCCATGATTTCTTTAACCATAAAGACCTTGCGCACATTGTAATTTGCATTGGAGAGTTGACTATGTTAAAGGCAACATTGGCCTTCACAAAACAAGGCGAAGGTGTAAAACCTTTAGCGGCTTAGATCTTAAACTGTAAAGTCAAATAAATACTTCTTCCGTCCGATGGAAGAATCCCTGGACCAGGATACCCAGCAGCTCTGCGGGTGAAATACATATTGTCTGTAAGATTGTTTATTCCTGCTGACAGGGAAAACCATCTCTTAAACTGATAATCCAAAGACCAATCTAACACGTAATACGATGGAATTAATCCGCTTACGGCATCAGGGCTGAATTCGGCATTTGTTGCATCAGTATAATGCTGATGCGTGTAAGCAAACTGTAAAGCGGTTGTAAACCTGCTCAATCTGTAAGTTACTCCCATTCTGGCGATGATTGGCGAAACCATTTCTACCTTTTTGCCTTGATAAGCTTCTTCTTTGGAGTTCATATAGAATGCATCCATTAAAGAAAGTGTTGTGTAGATATTCAGGGCTTGATTTTGTTTTTGATACCCCAGAATAGGAAGAATATTCAACTCCGCATAAGCCTCAATTCCTATATTTCTTGAATCGGCAACATTGGTCCTAAGTCGATACGTACTAAATAATAATGAATCTGTTTTTAGAACTTGACCTATTCGATCGTTGTAATAGATCATAAAACCGGTAACATCAAAACTGAAATATTTACCCGCTGTTCCTCGAAAACCGATATCTGCGCTAAATCCCTTCTCATCCTTTAGGTTTGGATCAACCCTGTAGTTCGGGTTAACGATGCGCATGTC
>JAOARK010000273.1 GCA_025210575.1 Schleiferiaceae bacterium | reverse complement strand
GTTGTCCCCACCTTCAAAGCTGGCCTCAATTTGCCTACCCTGCTCTTCTACAGTAACAAGATAAGTATAGGTTATGGTGTAATCATTTGGATAACCTTTAAATAGGGACTCTTTTACTTTTAGTGCCTTGGCGACCTCCAAATAGTTGATTGCGTATGGATATGAATCTGCGACTTCCTGATTTCTGTTGCGTTGCCATTCGTCATGCATCTCGCAAATGATTTCTACTTTAACCTCAGAAGGGTGAAGAAATTCCTGATGATCATCTTCGGTAAGATCAGATTCGTGTGCCGTCAATGTTTCTTTTAAATGATCGATGAGTTCGTCTAAATCGCTAAAAACTAGATCATAACTTCTGCTGTAATCAATGGTCAATTGACGATCATCTAAAAAGGTAGGTGCTTCATGGTCGAACAAATAAATTCGGGTATCCATATGGTCTAATAGCACATAATAGAAATTGCCAAGACCATCTTCTCCAATAATCAAAATGTTATTAGGAAGGTCGTCATACTTATCCAGTTCAATCAACCTGTCCAGATTATTGGGAAGGCTCAATTCAGAGACGGTATTGTAAGGTGCACCTAGCCGAACCAAATCTTCGGGGTAGCTCATTAAGAAATGCGCATACCATTGCGGCAACTTCTTTTTGATCGTTTTCTCGAATCTTTCAATCTCGGTGTTGGTCATTCGCACTGTTAACTTTTGATTTTTGTAAATGTTCTAAAATCCCTTCTTGCTCAATATAACTGAGAACATCAGAAGAACCGGTACTGTATTCTAAAGCGCGGTACTCACTATTTTCTTCAATCAATAAGGTTTTGTCGTTGCACTTGGCAACCTCAAAAACAAGAATAGTTTGTTTTAATAAAGTGTCTGTTATGAAGTAGTCCACGGCAGAAGTATCCACTTCATTTTCATAATTGTATTCTTTAGAAACGCAGAGTGCATCAAAATGGAGATGCAATTGGTTCTCATGAAGACTAAAAGAACCTATTCTCACATCGAGGTCAGACATACAATGCTCCAAATAAATAAAACTGGAATCGTCATTAAATGCGAGTTCAGCTGCACAACAATCACATTCAAATAGAAAAACACAGGAATCGGTAAGATGCTGTTGATGTCCATATTCAAAGACTTTATTGATGAGGCTCACTGGGTCAACTGGAGTTCGTTGATCTTTATGCTCCTTTTTTGCTTTGGGTGCGGTCTCCTTTAGTTGTGGTTTTGGGGATTTACCCTCTTTGCATGAGAGCAAAAACAAAAAGGAAACAAGGATGAGTAGGGAAGATTGATGCATTATTCTATTTCGTGTTGACTGTTTTATTTCTTTTTTTCAAGAAGTAAAGTATCCCCAAGGCAATTAATGGGAAACTCAGAATTAAATAGATCTCAAAAATTCGGTCTTCCAATTGATAACGTTCCACATCACCATTTGAAAATAGCCGCATGACATATACAGTGAAAAGTATATTCAGACTGCCAAAAATCCAGAATACTATTTTGATTGATTTCATGTTGGAGATGCGACTAACGCTTAAAATAAAGACAGTGCGGCTTCAGCTGTCGAATCTTTCGGAGAAAGAGTCGTAAAATTAGAAGTCGTTGCTGTCAGAGAAGAGTGGTTTAGCATTGGCATTATTTAGTTTTGGGCACTGTATTTTTTAAATAGGCAAGATCGGTTTCAAATTCATGGTGACCTTCAGTTTTGGTTCTATAACAAGGACTTGTGTAGTATTTACTTATGTTATTACCACTTGATGATTTTGCTTTCTCAGTATTTCTAGAAAAAATTAAAAACGTATCCCCTTTTTTCAAGCTACTTCCGCAAGGAGAAGCACTTTGCCTTATCCAAATGTTCTTTTTTGTGGTTGCACCTTTAAAGACTTCTACAACTTCGACCAAATAACCTCTTTCTCCCCACAATATCTCATACTCCCCTGTAATGCTGTCAACAGAAAGTTTAGAGTCAGGTACAAACTCTTCACTTCCAATTACCTTTCCAATCAATATTAAGTCCGCAGTTTCGGTAGCATCCGTAACAGATGGAATTTCACAAGTGCATGCTAAAACCATCTTTCCAAATGACAAGAGTATTGCGATTAATATAGTCTTCATTAGTCCGCTGTTCATCAAGTACCGAATTAGATGTTTAACATTTCTTGAAACTTCTATAAATAAAGGGTGTTTGGTATGTCGTGTTAGTGTTGTTAGCTTCAGGTTCTGGTCAAAGATAAATCAAACTTTTACTCCTAAAACCAAAATTCAATAACCGTGTACTAACGTTAATTAACGGAACATAAACGCATGTTTTCCGACTTGGGTTTGGGGGTCTTCTCACATTTGTCCTGTTGTTTAACGGATAAGCCGGAAGACTGATGACAGAAGCACGAAGCCTACATCATCCTTTTTAAATAGCTTATCATAAATTAAAAAATCATGAACGCATTAGTAAACAAAGTACAGTTGATCGGACAATTAGGGAACGCACCAGAAGTAAAGAATTTAGAAAGCGGTAAGAAGTTGGCCAAGTTTAGCATGGCGACCAATGAGAGCTATAAGAATCATGCAGGTGAAAAAGTTACGGATACCCAATGGCACAATATCGTAGCTTGGGGTAGTACTGCAGGAATCATAGAAAAGTATGTGCACAAAGGTGAGCGCATAGGTATTGAAGGCCGATTGACCACGCGCAGCTATGAAGATAAAGAAGGAAACAAGCGCTATGTAACGGAGATCATTGCCAATGAAGTGTTGTTGCTTTCTTCAAAACAAGGGTAATTCATCTTTCATTTTGCCTTGATGCAAAACGAAACAAAAAATCAAGGCTCCACTTTGTCAAGCTAAAAAACTACGCATACGTCAGCTCAACGCAATGCAAGCCGCTTCGCTTACGCATTGCTTCTAAACCCCTGCTCACTGGCTATGCTTGTTTTTCTTGCTATCCAAACTGAGGCCATTCAGCAGAGCGTAAAATCACCTGCTTGTTTATGGCATTCAAATAAAAATTGTTCTGACAAAAATGAAACCTTAGATAGACCGGAAAGCTGAGAGCTTACTCGAAGATCATTCGGCCGAACTTAGGTTTCATGAATGGCAGGTTAAGTTTTATTTGTAAGCCTAGATTTTTGCGAACTTTTCATCAATGGAAAAGTTTGAGCCTTGCGGCTTGAGCATATTGAATAAGAAAAAGCAAAAGCCTGGCTGCCTTAGCAGAGCTACGTTCTGCAAAGGCAAGCTTGAGGGCCTTGAATTTTTGTCTCTTTTGTTTCAAGACAAAAGAGAAGTATAAACTGAATCACCCTACATTCGCGGCAAGCATGAAGAGAAACAACCTAACATATCAATGGCGTGAAGCCCAGCAGCCCAATCCAGAAGTGGTCAATCAATTACAGTCTGATCTTGGAG
>JAOARK010000272.1 GCA_025210575.1 Schleiferiaceae bacterium | reverse complement strand
GCAATACATTTATGGCTCAGCCGATGTGGTTGGCTTAATGTGTTTAAAGGTTTTTGTAAACGGAAATCAAAAAGAATACGATAGGTTAAAATATTCTGCCGAACGTCTAGGCAGCGCCTTTCAAAAGGTAAATTTCTTAAGAGATCTTAAAGACGACTCAGAATTACTCAATAGAACGTATTTCCCTCATCTTGAAGGGCAAACGATTAACAGTACGAATAAGGCTGTTATCATTGAAGAGATTGAGAAGGATTTTGAGGAAGCCTATAAAGGAATAATTCAACTTCCGATAGAAGCTAAATTTGGAGTCTATACAGCCTATGTATATTACAACAAGTTATTGCAGAAAATAAAACGCACTGCGGCTGAAGAATTGAAAGAAAGAAGAATTCGCATAAGTAACCCCGTAAAAATTTCACTTTTAGCGCAGTCTTATTTTAATTACAAACTAAATTTACTGTAACTGTTTTAAGACTACTCGATAAATGACATTGGCCATTTCTATACTCATCACTTTCATTTTAATGGAAGGCGTTGCTTGGGCTATGCACAAATATATAATGCATGGTCCATTTTGGCATTTACATGCGGATCATCATGACAAACGCCTAATGATCTACGGCTTCTTTGAAAGAAATGATGCCTTCTTTATTTTCTTCTCGGTTATTGCCATTACTGCGTTTGCCTTGTGGTCTATTTTTGGATGGACCATACCTTTAGGAATAGGCATTGGTGTAAGTATTTATGGTGCAGTATACTTTGTAATTCACGACTTGTTTATCCATCAAAGAATCAAGATTTGGCGAAACACCAAGAATCCTTATTTACTAGCTCTTCGTAAAGCGCACAAAGCGCATCACAAGCATTTGAATAAAGAAGATGGAGAATGTTTTGGCATGCTTTGGGTACCATTTAAATATTACAAGCAAACCTTTAAAGTTTAATGTCTCTTTATTTTTGGATCAACCTACTGTCCATTTCTGTTCCTTTTTTGGTCAGTTTTCACCCAAAGATTAAACTCTACAAGCGCTGGGCCGCTCTTTGGCCAGCAATGATCTTAACACTTATTCCATACATCGTTTGGGACGTCTACTTTACAGAACATGGCTATTGGGGTTTTAACCCAGAGTATTTGGCCAACATCTACCTTTTCAGTTTACCCATAGAAGAGTGGCTCTTTTTTATTTGCATTCCATACGCTTGTGTCTTTACCCATGAGGCCATTCTAATTATCAACCCAAAAATTGGGGTTAGTATTGACACTTCTAAAAAAATTAGTCTAGGCTTACTCATTCTATTCTTGGCCGGGCTGATTCTTTTTTGGAACAAAGCCTACACCCGTGTTGATGCGATCTATGGAATGATTGCACTTGGCCTGGCTTATTTTTTCAACCCAGAGCTATTGAGAAGGTTCTATGTCACCTTTTTATTTATGTTGATTCCCTTCTTCATTGTGAATGGGATATTGACAGGTACCGGAATAGAAAACGAGGTGGTATGGTACAACAACACTGAAAACCTAGGAATTAGAATGGGGACAATACCTGTAGAAGACACCATCTATGCTTTTTCCATGTTGCTGTTTAACCTCTTCTTTTTTCAATTATTTCAAAAGAAAAGAGCCTAATTTTAATAGTGCTATTGGCACTTTCTTCTGACACTCTTTTACTCCTAGCTTAATAAAACATAGAACGGACAATCTAATTCTTGATTGACCCTATACTAATCCATCTCAAGTCTTATTGTCGTTTGCCATTAACGAGTAATAGGCATTAGCAATAGATGAAAAGAAAACTAATAACTAATTTAAAATTCATGAAGAGTAAAAACAAAAAAAATCCCCCACTCTAAAAGAGTGAGGGATCTTAAGAAGTTATTCTAACTCAAGACTACTGAACAGTAACCTTTCTGCTTACAGTAACATCATCCGTTTTAACTTGAACGATGTACATACCTTTAGCGTAGTTAGAAATATTAATTTCTTGACGTTGTGCTCCAGAAACTTTACCTAAGTTATTAGCGTAAATAGTTCTTCCAGTGATGTCTGAAATGCTGATTTCAACATTTCTCAATCCTTCAACATCAAAGTCAATTCTAAACTCACCCGCATTCGGGTTAGGATATACATTTAGTGAAGTATTCAACAAGCTCTCTTCAATAGAGATATTATTGAATGTGTACTCAGCTGTATCTACAGATCCACAAGCAGAATCTACAACTACTAACTGAACAGTGTACTGTCCACCATTAGCATAAGTGTGAGAAACTGTCATACCTGTGTATGTAGTACCGTCACCCATAATCCAAGCATAGGAATCACCATTCGATCCAGTAGCATCCATAGTTACACCGTACATACCAGAAGTTGCAGGGTTCGAAATTACTGCTACAGCCGTATCGTTATTTACAGGTAATGACATCATCACTTTGCTGTTGCTACAGATGAAATCTTCAGTAATAACTTGACACGCAGAATTCATAGTACTACTTGGTGAAGAGAATGAAGACCACAATGCCACACTGTTTGTAATTTCAACTTGATTATTTGAAACTGGTAAGTTGGCTGCAGTTACTCTTGCAGGGAAATCTACATAAACTGGAGTTGTACCACCGTTCTCGATCATGATTGGGTTCGTAAGTTGTAAGATGCTAGCAATACCATGACCATTACTACTTACAGTTACAGTTTCTAATAGAGTCCAATCATTTTGTTGACCTTCAATTCCAACGTAAGTTGATTTTGAAGCTGTATAAACATCAACAGTAATATTCGTACCCGCATTAGCGTTCATTTCCAATCCAAATCCAGTAACCATGATGTTTCCTTTAGATTTCAAATCCATCATTATACCACCGTTACGGTTGTTGATACCTGACAAGTAACCTCCAGTAGCAACACTATCAAAACCAGCAGCTACATAGCCTAGGTAGTAGTCATTGCTTGCTCCTACAGCAAAGTTGAAGTCGTCTCCAACTGCAACAGGAACAGTATCATTTGCATTTGCAAACCATCCGTGTGTAACACCAGATTGTGGTACTGCATGGAAAGATGCAGAATCTACACTTGCACAAACTGTATCAGGTTGCATTGCCACTGGCAACTCAGAAATGAAGTTCAATGGTTCGAACATCATTGAGTCATTGCTGTGATCTTCGTCATTAGCCAAAGTAACATATCCCATTAATTGAACGCTACCACCCATTGCTGTGTTAATAGTTCCAACAGAGAATGTATCGATTTCACCAATGTTAATACCACCCGTATAAGTAGCAGTAATTGAAGCTGGAGTTGCACCAACTACATCAATAGTAACAGGTAAAGAAGTTAACGCGTTAGAACCGAAGTTCTGAATGATCACCTCAACTGTAGAGTTTGAATCACCACAACCGTTCATTGGAGAATACAATCCGATCATTGCCGCATCATTAGCAGCAGGAGTGTACTCATAAGCTCCGATATCTACTGTTGTAGATCCAGAAGCTGGTCTTGCGTTTCCATCAATATCTTCAACAATACCAACAGTGTTGTCTCCAACATCATTCGCAACTGCATCATAAACTCTGAAGTTAGTAGCAGAAATAAATTTAGGCATACCTTGAATTGAATTCAAGTTATGCTGCGTCTCACCCGCTTGCCATGCAACAAGATCTAGGTAAGTATTACCGCCAGAGCGAACAAATTTAGTTCCTGTAGCTTCGTAGATATTGTTATCAAGAACAAGGCTTGAGTCACTCATTGTATTATCAAGTGCATAGTTAGTACCTCCTAATAAAATGTTGTTTCTCACATCTAAATTCTTAGAAGAACTGTTGATTCTCAATCCATAAGAACTCCACTCAGTAGAATTCGCGTTGTTGAAAGTATTGTGGAATACATCAACGTTTTCAGAAGAAGCAACATACAAACCACCTCTAGTCAAGTTATTCGTAATAGAAGAGTGCCCTGTGTTAGACGTGTTAGAAGATGATAGATAGATTGCATAAGCGTCTCCGAAGATTTCGTTTCTATCTACCTCTACATTGTTAGCGTATGTTGCATAAACACCATACTTACTGTATTGAGATCTAAAATTGTAAATATAGTTCTCGCTCAACTCTACGGTATCAGCTCTTCTTGTGTAAATACCGTAGCTGTTCATGTTCTCGATAACGTTGTTGTTTACAACAATGTTAGATGCAGGATCTGTAGTGCTTCCGTACAATGAAATAGCATAACCACCACCGTTAATGTAGTTGTTTGTAATTGTAATGTCATGACCATTTGCCCCTTCAGATGTAGCATCAGATGGTAAGAACGACAATGCAATTGCTGCAACACTAGAACTTGTAGATGGGTTTCCGTAAATATTACAATTATCGATTGTAATGTGGTGAGAACTGTTGTGAATCCAGAATACCATGTAAGCAGCTGGAAGATCGTTCATCAATGTCAATCCTGAGAAAGAAACGTAAGATGCACCATCTAATTCAAATACTCTTTCACCGTAAGAATAGATTGTATCGTTTGATGTACCTACAAAAGAAACAGTATTTGTAGAACTCATTCCTGGTACGTTACCTATAGCAAATGTACCTGTATCGTTCTGCATTACATTGAAAGTTACTGCACCACTCAATCCACAATTAGACAATGTGTTTATCGCATCAGCCATAGTGTTGAAATTAGTAGGACCAGCAGTACCACCAATAGTATAAGTACCACTCAACTGACCAACACAACTTGTGTTGAAAGTTAAAGGACCTCCCCAAGCGTTAGAGCAAGAGTCGTATACATAAACATCATAACAAGTTGCCTGGCTCAAACCAGTTAAAGAATAGTTTGTTGCACCCATTACGTTAACAGATGTACCAACACCACTACCCTGAGTAAATCCACAAGGACCGTACTCTAATACAACATTAGCTTCAAACGTACTCCAAGAAATATCTGCAGCGTTTGTTGTAACGTTTGCAGCTTTAATGTTTTGAGGAGCTATACAAGCACTCAATTCATCAATAGCGATATCATCTATGGCCATATCACCTTTGCTTCCTGTACCGTAAGTAGCTCTGAAACGTACATAAACAGTATCGTTTGCATAATCAGATAACATTACCTCAGCTTGAGTATAAGGATCCAATTGCGCTGCAGTTTGCTCACCAGAAAGTGTGAAAAGACCCATATCCCAGTTTACATTATCAGTACTTACATCAATGTGTAACTCTCCAGTTTCCGCACCATACATGTGGTAGAAGAAACTTAGAGCAGGCTTGGTTAAAGAGCTTAAATCAAAAGGACCTCCAACTAAAGTTGCATCGTTACCCGTATAAGACGCCTCAATTCTCACGAATTTACCGTCATTTACACCTGTAGTGTTGTCATATCTAGGACCTGTTTGCCATCCATAGTTAGGCGCTTTAGCCCCTCTCCAGTGGTATTGATTAGATACCGCAGGGAAGATTTCCCAACAGTTTTGGAAAGTTCCATTTGTAGGGAAAATACCCGCTGTATTTTCAAAATCCGTAAAATAAGGAGTTGAGAAAACATTAGGACAAGATGTTCTAACTGTTAATGGACCAGCAACAAGAGAATCACCAGAACAAATAGACTTCACATAGAAATCATAATCTGTAACTGAATTTAAACCAGTAATTGCCTGAGAATTGTTTGTGATACCATAAATAAAAGTACCTGTTCCCTGAACGAAACCTCTAGGACCGTACTCAATGCTATACGTGTTCGCATTAGCTATAGCATCCCAGTTAATCGTTGTACCTGTACCTGTTGTGTTTGAAGCAAACAAGTTGGTTGGCTTAGGACAGTTAGGAATATTTCTAATTCCAATTCTGTTGATGAATAAATCTGCAGTACTTGGATTTCCTACAGTAGACTCAAAGTAAGCTCCAATCTTGATCACACCATCGTAACCATTGATAGCAGCCGAAAATTCTCTACCAAAGTTATCGATGTTAGATCCTTGGTGAATCACCAAAACAGTATTCGTATCGTGGAATTCTGAACCACCGCGGCTAATTACCAATTTCAATGTATCATCCGCTTCGAATGAAGCAGGACCTGAATGACCACTTCCTGTTAAAGCAGACTCAATGTAAATTTCAAAGTTGTTTCCTGTTCCAAGATCAATGAATTCTGTAATGAACCACTCCGCTTGTAAAGTGTTTGAAGTACTTAAACCCACTTTAGCAGAACCTGTATATCCATTGTTTAAGAACCCATCTTCAGTCCAAGAACTGTATTGCGTACTTGTAAATACCGTTGGATTAGCAATCTGACCGTCTGCTTCGTACCATTTTCTGTTCGGTAAAAAGTCAACAGAAAAATCTTCTTCCCATGTTGGAGTAATGTAAGTACATACTGTATAAGGTCCAACCCACTGAGAAACACCGTTACCACCAGCTTGGCAATCTTGCTGATAATAGAAATCGTAGCAAGTATTACCAGTCAAACCTGTAACATTTGCTGTTCCTGTAGTTGGGTTAAGGTTTGTACCTGTACCTTGAGTAAATCCAGCTAAACCATATTCAATATTATAAACGTTTGAAGAACCATTGAACGTAGT
>JAOARK010000271.1 GCA_025210575.1 Schleiferiaceae bacterium | reverse complement strand
CGGCTTTGGTAAATCCAATTCCCCCACCTGCAGCTCTTGTGAATTCAGTTTCAATCTTTACACCTACTGCACCGGCATAATAAGGCCCAACAGGAGAACATAAAATGCAGAATGTGTATTCTTCACTCGGACGTGCCGCTATAAACTCAGAAGAGGAATATAAAAAGGGTCTTATATATAATGAGTTCTCAGGGTCGTTAGGAACCCAAGCTTTATCCAATGAAATCAACTCCTGTAAACCATCCATGAATACCTCTTTAGGTACAGCAGGCATTAATAGTCTCTCTCCTGATTTATTCAATCTTTTCCAGTTCTCCTCAGGTCTAAAAATTGAGACTTCACCTTTGCTATTCTTGTAGGCTTTAAGACCCTCGAATGCAGCTTGACCATAATGCAAGGCATGAAGCGAATAATTCATAGGAACCGCTCCGTAAGGCTTGATTTCCGGCTCTTGCCAAGCACCATCTTTAAACACACAAACCAACATGTGATCAGAGAATTTAGTACCAAAAACGAGGTTGTTAAAATCTACAGAATCTATGCGGGATTTAGGTGTTTTAGAGATCTTCATATCGTGCTTTTAAGTTGCTGCGAAAGTAATGTTTTTTTACCCTTGAAAATATGCTGAAATACAATTCTATGGATGGTTATATTTGTCGTTATAAAAACAGATTTGAAAATGAAAAAAATTGCCTTATTAGCTTTACTAGGAATATATGTAAGTGCTTGTAATACTGAAGTAAAAGTCGAAAATTCAGAGGAAACTCCGGCAACAGAAAATACAGAGACCACTGAAGCTGAAACTGTTGAGGTGCTAAATTACTATGGTGCAGAGATTTCACCTGATGGCGCTATGGCTTCTAACGAGTTAATTGCTGCTTTAGATGGTAAAGACTCTTTGAACGTAAAAGTAGAAGGCACCATTAATGCTTGTTGCCAGAAAAAAGGATGTTGGATGGATGTAGATCTTGGGAACGGAGAAAGCATGATCGTAAAATTTAAGGATTACGGATTTTTTGTACCTAAGAATGCCTCTGGTCAAACGGCTATTTTAGAAGGTGTTGCTAAAGTTGAGACTCAATCTGTAGAGTGGCTACAACACAAAGCACATGATGCAGGAAAGACACAGGAAGAAATTGATGCTATTACTGAGCCAGAAGTGAGTGTAACTTTCATGGCTGATGGTGTAATCATCAAAGGAGAGATTCCAGAAGAGGAAGTAGTTGAAGAAACAACTGAAACCGTTGAAGCAGAAGCGACAACTGAAGAGTAAAAAAATGAACAGATACTTTATAAGTTTTGGAATAGGATGCCTTTGTTTGGCATCCTTTTTTGTCTCATGCAGTCAACAGAGTGATGAGCAAAAATCGGAAGTCCCCGAAAAAAAGGTAGTCAAAAAAGTATGGAAGCCTGAAGAGGTAAAATCATCTGAGCTAGCTCTTTTAATGCGTGCCATGTGGGACAGTAGCATGGTGAGAAAAGGGCAGATCGAAAGTGGTGAAAATGTATTTGCCTATGGCGACCTTTTTAAAGAAATACATAGTGCCAACGCCACTGATCCAACAGTATTGACCGAAACGTTCTATGCTTTCGCAGAGGTATATCAACAAAACATGGAGGCTGTAGATGCAGCTCAAAGCAGTGAAGAAAAGAAAACAGCTTTTAACAATCTGGTGAACACCTGTGTTACCTGTCATCAACAATATTGTCAGGGGCCCATACCAAAAATTAAGAAGCTGTACATAAAATAATGAAGCGAGAATTAAGAGAAACTGCGGATGGATCTAAGACATTGTTCATTGAAGAACTCGATGAACACTACCATTCTATCCACGGTGCTCTTGCAGAAAGCAGACATGTTTTCATCGAGGCTGGCCTAAAATTTATTGATAAAGACGAAATTCACATTTTAGAAATTGGATTTGGAACTGGGCTTAACCTTCTCACTACTCTTGAAGCAAATGAGACTTTAAAAAAAAGAATCTTTTACACTGGTGTAGAAGCCTATCCTGTTCTAACGGAGGAGGTGAATAAACTCAGTTATGAGAACTTAGACATTCCGGAACTCGTGCAATCTTTAATTCCAGAAATTCACGATGCTTTATGGGAGAAGAATCATGCTATTACAACTCTGCTTTCTCTAAAAAAGGAAGAAAAGAAATTTCAAGAGATTCGAAATCAAAATGAATTTGATCTAATTTATTTCGATGCTTTTGCCCCCTCAGCTCAACCTGAATTGTGGACTGAAGATGTTTTTAAGAATATGTTCAAGGCATTAAAACCCTCAGGTGCACTTGTAACTTATTGTGCCAAAGGCCAAGTAAAAAGAAATATGAAGGCTGTTGGCTTTGAAATAGAACGTCTGCCTGGACCTCCAGGAAAACGAGAAATGACTCGAGCAATTAAAGCCTAACGAAATGAATATCACAGTTCGTGTTTATGCTTTTTTGGTTAATGAAAAGGGAGAGGTTCTTCTTTTGAACGAGCAATACAATGGGATTCATTTTACAAAACTTCCTGGTGGAGGGCTTGAAAAAGAGGAAGGTATCCTGGAATGTATTCATCGAGAATTAAACGAAGAATTAAACCTGACCAATCTTGATCTAAAGCAAATTTATACTACTGAAGATTTTATTCTTTCAAAGTTTCATGAAAACACGCAGGTTTTAGCTGTTTATTATGAAGGACATGTTGATCAGCATGAAATAAAATTGAACACTACAGACCATAAATTAAAGAGTTTGAACTGGGTGGATATGAACACCCTGAGTAAAGACCACTTCACATTTCAAACAGACAAAAAGGCATTTAAAATATTTACAAGCGTTAACAAAATTTAAGGCTTTCAATTGGCAATTCGTCTTTATCTTCAACCATTGAGAAAAAGATGAAAAAAACCATACTTATTACAGGCGGAACGGGTTTTGTTGGTTCATATTTAGTTCCCAAACTCATTGCGGAAGGACACAACGTTAAAGTTCTGACCACCGGAAATTCAAAAGAATTCAAAGGCGCAAAATGCTATCAATGGAATCTTTTAAAAAGTGAATTAGACCCTGAAGCCATAAAAGGTGTTACTGATGTTATTCACCTAGCAGGTGCCAGCATTTCTAAAAAATGGACTTCTTTTTACAAGCAAGAAATTGTAGATAGCAGAACACTAGGGCCAAGGTTAATTGTTGAGCACCTTGCTAAAAACAAACAGAAACTTAACAGCTTCATCTCCGCATCAGGAATAAGCATTTATCCTGACAGCAAAGAATGGGCTACAGAAGAAAGTGAACATGCCGAAAGTTTTATTGGCAACGTTTGTAAACAATGGGAAAGTGCTGCTGATCTCGCTACAGGCGTTAGCCAAAGGATTGTAAAATTGAGAATTGGTATTGTACTTGAAAAAGATAATGGTGCGTTGGTCCCTATGTTGAAAGCTACACGCATGGGAGTTGGATCTGCACAGGGTTCTGGACAACAATTCATAAGCTGGATTCATATTGTTGATTTGGTCAATGTTTTTTTATGGGCTTCAAATAATGAATCCATCAATGGTGTATTCAATACAACCGCACCAAATCCCGAGACAAATAGCGTCTTTATGAAAGAACTAGCAAAGGCAGCAGGAAGGCCAATATTGGCTCCAAAAGTTCCGGCTTTTGTTCTAAAGCTTCTTTTAGGAGAAATGTCTACATTAGTGTTAACTAGTAATCGCGTTTCTAGCGAAAAACTAACAAGCCACGGTTTTAAGTTCGAATACGACCACCTGACCGAGGCATTACAAGCAACTTTAAAACGTTAGCAGTTTATGCAAGCAAATGATAAAAAGATAAGACGCGCATTTAAGCGCAAAGATTGGAATGAAATAAAGACTAACGACTCTTGGGCGATTTTCAAGGTAATGAGTGAATTTGTGAATGGCTACGAAACGATGGGTAAGATCGGTCCTTGTGTCTCGATATTTGGATCGGCTCGTACTAAACCAGAAGACCCCTATTACAAAATGGCTACTGAAATTGCAGAGAAAGTGGCCAGAAAGGGTTATGGGGTAATCACAGGTGGAGGCCCTGGAATCATGGAAGCAGGAAACAAAGGAGCCCAGCAAGGAGAAAGTAGCTCCGTAGGATTAAATATTGACCTCCCCTTTGAGCAGCATTTTAACCCATACATCGATGACGATAAAGTTCTAAATTTTGATTACTTCTTTGTGCGCAAAGTAATGTTCGTAAAGTATTCTCAAGGATTTG
>JAOARK010000025.1 GCA_025210575.1 Schleiferiaceae bacterium | reverse complement strand
TTTAGAATAATCGTTTTACCAAATGAACCCGCTCTATTCCTGTTCGGAGCACTAATTTCAAATTGCTTCTGCCAATATTGCTTTTCACTCAAAGCATACACATAAACTTTACCTTCTCGATGCTCATGATTTTCTATTTCCTTTTGACTGTAACCACTCGCAGCCACAATTAAATATTGCTGGTTCATAGCCACTGCGTTTCCGAACCAACCAAAATCATCCATTGCTGGATTGACCAATTCTTGATGATTAACCCATTTACCATTAAAAGGCTTGTAAACAATCACTTTTCCCCCTTCGTCTACCTTGCGACCACGCAGCTCATAACTGGCATTGGGACCGCCCATGGCAACAAATTTTTCCGTTCCAGCGCAGCTCCAACCGTATTGAGCTCCCTCTTCCAAACGGTAATTTGAGAGTCGCATTAAACTGCTTTGCCCAAAAAATAAAGCCGGTATAAGACACATTGTGAAATAGGTAAGAATCTTCATGAGTAACTTCTGGTCTAGAATAACAATAACCGAATTTTAAAGAGAATATTCTACGCCTTCAAAAAACTAGAGTCAAACCAGTACTTTTAATCCTGTTTAATTGAATATTTCTAAAATCAATCATGATCAAGTCTAAAAAAGAGCTAAGAGAATTGTATAAACCTCCAATGGTTCGAGCGATAAAAAAAGAGATTCACAGTTTGGAGAAACATTCAAAAAACTTTTTAAATCAAAGTCCATTCTGTGTTCTATCTACCGTGGATAGCAATGGAAAAATGGATGCTTCACCTCGAGGAGGGGAACCAGGTTTTGTAAAGACCTTTAACGACCATACCATCGTAATGCCAGACGCCAAAGGCAATAATCGATTAGACAGTTTAGAAAACATATTAGAAACAGGTCATGTTGGCTTACTTTTCTTTTTACCAGGGCTTGACGAGACTTTGCGCATAAACGGAAAAGCACATATTTCAATTGACCCTAAATATTTATCACTATTTAAAGATGCGCCTTTTGAAACATTGACTACAGTGGTTGTTGAAATAGAGCAACTCTTCATGCATTGCGCCAAAGCATTTATGCGTTCTAAATTGTGGTCTTTAGAGCATCAGATCAACCCAAAAGATTTCCCAAGTATGGGACAAATATTGAAAGACCAGATAAAGGAAACGGGTAAACCAGAAAGTAGAGAAGACATGATTGAACGGTACAAAGACAACTTGTAACAATTCACCTTTCTAATTGCCGTTTAAGAAACACACTATTTCTTAAACACTATGAGTTTTTCAAAACAACTTCTATTTGCTTCGGCAATGCTGCTTAGTTTCGGCTGTATTATTACCTCAACTTTTATTCCCAGTTTTGGCAAAGCTCCTTCGCTACTAGCCAATCTAGACAGCTTACCACTTTCGTGGAAAGAAATGGCCGAAAGTCACATTTCTATATTGGCAAGTCATCATTTCTTCGTGAATGGCGGTACACCCCAAGACACTTTCTATAATCAGCGTCATGCCACCATGAACACGTTTTATGTGTACGGCCAAAACAGAAAGTTCTTTTGGAAATACTATGAGAATATTGCTGTTCCTTTTTATCAATCTAGAACAGTTCAAAGCAAATTTTACGAATGGGCCAAACCCGAATATTTGCGGGCGTATAATCAGCTTCCACCTTGGAAAAAGAAAATCTTTATTCAGATGTTAAATCATGCAAAAAGCTACCTGTCAAACTTTGATTATGAAGCTGAACTGGAAAAATTTAACGAAAGTCCAACTCGATTTTGTTATTGGGGTCCCAATGGCAGACGAGGTAATTATGGCAGATTAGAAGCCTTTATCTTCAGAAGAGTTCATAATGAACACATGTCGACTAAAGACATGCAATATTGGGCAAATAGAATCACAAAAGATTTAGAAAAACAAAATGAATAGCTCATATTTAGGATTTAATTAAATAGCTATGACCTTTGCTGATTTAAGAGCCAAATACCCAAATAGAGAGGCTGCATTTCCATCTAACTTACCTAAACCAACAGCAACCGAGTTAAACAGACTCATCGAAAAATATCATTGCCAATTTCCACAGTCGTTTATAGAATTTCAGCTTGAGCAATGCATTGAAATTCCAATGGGTGATAATGCCTTTGATGGATTTGGTTTTGCAAATACCGAACTTCCCCTAAACATGAGTCTTGAAGAAGTCCTGAAAGACTACGAATCATTAGAATATCCTGACCACCTTATTCCCTTCAAACAAGACAACGGGGATTTTTGGTGTTTTGATACCACATCACTTGCCCCAGAGTTTTCGGTGGTTATTTTTGACCATAATTCCATGGCTATAGAAAAAGACGCCAACTATCGTTGGAAAAACTTTATAGACTGGTTAGACAAAACAATGCTAGAAGAATAAGCTAAAAAGGAAATGAAGAAACTAATACAACTTGCTGCTCTACTACTCATTATTACTTCATGTGAGTTTAACGTAAATGTTGGCGGGGAAGAAAATGAAGTTGACTTCGGCCCTATGCCAGTAGTTGAGAATAAAACATTCGAAAAAATCTACATCGTTAACGAAGATGTTTGTGCTCAAAAAAAACTACCTCCAACACGTTTTGCTATAGAGTTTCCAAATGAGCTCGATGTAAAATTACCAGATAATGAAAGAGACCACATCAATTTAAAGAGGTGGGAGAACGGCATTATTACTGAGGAAATCTCTATTGGCAACTCTACAATCACTGCGGCTAATAAAAACTTAGCTACGCCTTTGCTTGAGCAATTGGTTGCAGAATTCAAAAAACAGATTCCCGAACTGCAGATCGATTTCATTGGACAAAAAAAATTCAAAGGTGAAATGGCTCATATGTTTCAAGGGCATGTAGAACTTATTGGAGTTGAGGATCAGGGCTATGCTGGTAACTATTTTATGATGGGAATGGTTCCTTTACCCAAAGAACAAGAAGACATGAATGCCATCTTAGTCACTTTTGTAGCTCAAGAAAATTCTCAAATACAATCGTATCAAGATTTTGAAAATGCGGGGATGATCGGAGAAGTTTGGAACACATTCCGTTATCTGGAATAATTTTTGCCAATTGACATATTCAATATCAAAGGGAAACAATTTAACTTTTTCCTTTCCGTTGAACTTTAAACAAAATCAAAACTATGAAGGCAACCTTATTCTCTATCACATTATTTCTACTGGCATTTATCAACGTTTCAAAAGCACAAGAAACCGAAGACGATGCTTCTGGCAAATTCACTTTTGAAGAAACCACTTTTGACTTTGGTGAAGTTGAAGCTGGAACAGTGGTTAAACATGTTTTTAAATTCACCAATACTGGTGATGCTCCTTTGATCATTTACAATGCTCAAGGTAGTTGTGGATGCACTGTTCCTTACTTTCCAAGAAACCCAATTTTACCTGGAGAAAGCAGCGAAATTCAAGTTTCATTTAATTCTGCAGGAAGAATGGGTGTCAATCAAAAAATGGTAACCCTAACTGCGAACACCATTCCCAATAAAACGGTTTTAAAGATTACCGGTCAGGTTCTTCCTCCCACAAAGAAAGAAGAAGAAACGCAAGAAGAGCTCGCAAAAAGACAGGCAGAGCAAGAAGAAATGGCCAAATTACACCCAAACTGTTTTGCCATTTATCCTAACCCAACCAACAATATTTTACAACTCGATTTAAAAGAATTCATCGGTCTATCAGCGCACGTAACGATCAGTGATAAAATGGGCAAGACTTTACTCAAGACTAAGGTTGACAATATAAATTCTGAAACCACAGTTTTTGATGTGAGCGATTACACTCCGGGCATGTACCTTATCACCATAGAGATGGAAGGAGAAAAACCCATGGCCCAATGCTTCGTGGTTACAGGTTCATAATTTTCTGATTTAAACTGTCACTAAAAAAAGCACTGCACAAGC
The DNA here is from genome assembly GCA_025210575.1 of Schleiferiaceae bacterium. Taxonomy (GTDB): domain Bacteria; phylum Bacteroidota; class Bacteroidia; order Flavobacteriales; family Schleiferiaceae; genus JAOARK01. Next base: position 1,584 of record JAOARK010000025.1, on the reverse strand, counting down.
TATTTGTGTAGTGCTTTTTTTGTTTCGGCATTAGGTCAAAAAGATTAGTCCTAACATTATGCCACAAAAACCCATTTTATGTAGATTCGTTTATGTATGAATAAGACTTCAAGTAAGACTAAAAAGCTTTGGAAACGAATAGTAGCATTCACACTACTTATTCCTATTCTTTTTTTCAGCGCTATCCTCATTTATGTTTACAGTCAACAAGATGCCATTGTTCAAAGTCAAGTAGAAAGTCTAAACCTGACGATGAATGGCAAAATTCAAGTAGCAGATACACATCTTGAACCTTTTCAAAACTTCCCTTATGTCTCTATTAAAATTGACCATGTTCAGATCTTTGAAAGCAAAGCCGAAAATTCTGCCATTATACTTGAAGTAGAAGACATTTATGTTGGTTTCAAGATTCAAGATTTACTCAGAGGAAACTTCGACATGCAATCCTTGCTGATTGAAGAAGGGTTTTTCAATCTGGTCATTCACCCAGATGGAAGTACAAATATCCAAAATGCTATGGCCTTAAATGAATCTTCTGAAGAAGAAGAAGAAGAAGGCGATGCTATGGACATCCACTTGAAGAAAATTAAATTGAAAAACCTAGATATCCATCAACTTGATGAAACGAGTAATTTAGATATAGAGACTTTTATTTATTGGGCAAAAGGAGGGTTTAACACCAAAGGGGAACAAATAGCAGCACATATAGATACAGAGTTTGAAATGAACATTATTGATGATGGAGATACCACCTACATCAAGCACAAGCACTTTGAATTTCACACCGACTTAGTCTTTAACGAACAAACGGGTCTACTCACCTTTGAACCCTCAGGTCTAACCATGGAACATGGAGATTTTGATCTTAGCGGAACTGTTGACACAAAGGACGACATGAACCTCAATCTAGAAGTGAAAGGCACTAAACCAAACTTTAACATGCTTATCGCTTTTGCTCCTCATGATGTGGTTCCCGTATTAGAACGGTACCAAAATGCAGGCAAAATATTTTTCAATGCCGAAATAAAAGGTCAGTCTTTACATGGACAAATGCCTTACATAGAAGCTGTATTTGGTGCTAGCGAGGCTTATCTTGAAAATGTTGAGCGCCAAAAGAAAATTGAGAACATGGGTTTTGAAGGTCATTTTACCAATGGTAAAGAACGCAAGGTTGAGACGATGGAGTTTTCGTTGACTAACATGACCGCCAAACTAGAAGAAGGCAACTTCATCGGATCTATTTTCGTTCAGAATTTTACTGCTCCAGAAATAGATATGCAGTTAGATGCTGATTTTGACCTCGACTTTCTAGCGAACTTTTTAAATCTGACAAGCATAGAAAATCCACAAGGCAAAGTCGCGATGCACTTAAAATTTCACGATATCATAAATCTTGATGATCCTGAACAAGCCCTAGAAGAATTAAATCAAGCGTATTACAGTGAAATACAAATAGACGACCTATCCTTTACATCTTCAGATCTTCCCGCACCATTAAATGATTTAGACGCTCATCTGATCATGAAAGGAGATGAAGCAAAACTGGATAAGTTCAATCTGGTTATGGGCAAATCAGACTTATCA
>JAOARK010000024.1 GCA_025210575.1 Schleiferiaceae bacterium | reverse complement strand
TATGGATTTACAAATTCAGAAAATCACATGCCTGGTCAAGACAACGCAAGGTATAGCCCTGCGATCTCACAGTACGGTTTCTCTTTAATTCCTGAGATTCCTATAGCCTTTACAGGAGGCTTAAGTATAGGTTATGTTTTTGGAAAATAGAGAATAGATATAAAACATTGAAATCCACCTGAAAAGGTGGATTTTTTATGCTTGGTTTTTTGCAAGAAGATCTCTACATTTGCCGCCCAATTTTTATAACTTAATATTTACTGATTATGAACCAGTATGAAACCGTTTTCATCTTAAATCCCGTCTTGTCTGATGAACAGATAAGGGAAACGGTTGATAAGTTTACAGGATACCTTGAATCAAAAGGTTCTGAAATTATCAACAAAGAGAACTGGGGGCTTAAAAAATTAGCCTACCCAATTCAAAAGAAAAAAAGTGGCTTTTACCAAATGGTAGAGTTTAAAGCTCCTGGAGATGCACTTACAGATTATGAAGTTGAGTTAAAGCGTGACGAAAGAGTTATGCGTTTCTTAACTGTTAAGAATGATAAGTACGCTGCAGAGTGGGCTGAGAAAAGAAGAAAAAAAGTAGCTAACGCTTAATTTAATTGACGATGAAATTAGAACAAACTCAAAATCAATCGGAGATTAGATATTTACAGCCGATTGCTATCGATAACGACAAAAAGAAAAAATACTGTCGTTTTAAGAAATCAGGAATCAAGTACATCGATTACAAAGATCCTGACTACTTATTGAAATTCATTAACGAGCAAGGTAAGATCCTTCCTCGTAGAATTACTGGTAACTCATTGAAATACCAGCGTAAAGTGGCTCAAGCTATCAAAAGAGCTCGTCACATTGCTTTAATGCCTTACGTTGCTGATAACTTAAAATAAGAAGAAACGATGGAATTGATTTTAACGCAAGACGTAGAGAACGTTGGATTTAAAGACGACATAGTTTCTGTAAAAAATGGTTACGGTCGTAATTACTTAATCCCTAGAGGATTTGGTGTTTTAGCTACTACTTCTGCTAAAAAAGTATTAGCAGAGAACTTAAAGCAAAGAGCGCACAAAGAGGCTAAGATTGTAGAAGATGCTAAGAAAACTTCTGAAGCATTAAAGAACTTAGAGATCAAAATTACAGTTAAAGCTGGTGCTAACGGTAAACTATTTGGTGCTGTAAGTAATGCAAATCTTGCTGATGAGTTGGCTAAAGCTGGTCACAACATTGAAAGAAAATTCATCCAGATTACTGGTGGTACAGTAAAATCTCTTGGAAAGTACAACGCTACTATCCGTTTACATAGAGATGTTATCGTAGAGAAAGAGTTTGAAGTTGCTGCTCAAGACAAATAAGAGTAACACCTTTAATTCATAGCAAAGAAAAACCCTCGACAATGTCGAGGGTTTTTTATTTAGTCTTGTTTAGTCGCGTAAAGCTTGCTCCACTCGAGCTTCTTCTATAGCTCGCTTCAAACCTTCCGGATCTGCAGGAAAAAATGCAGCATCAGAAACCGTTTTATAGAAAATGTGAATACCAGTATTTGGCATAATCAGCTTTTTTAACCCAGAATATTTTAGTTCTTCTATTCTTCTGATTTCACTCACTAAGATCTCATGTCTATTTTCGAATTGTTCGATTCTTACCACTCCATTCTCGATGATCAACTTTGCTCGATACTTTGAAATCAAGCTCCATCCTAACAATAGAGGCACAACAATAAAACTTCCTTTAGCATCAAAATCTACCTTAAGGAAAGTAACAACCACCAACGCGGTAATTAGAACAAATTTTAACCATTCCAGTTTGTGTACTTTTCCTTTAAAGACAACCCTATTCATTTACTTAAAATATTTTCTGTAAAGTTCATTATTCATCTTACCACGTATAGCCGGCAAGAAAAGAAATCATTTAACTTGAAGAACGATACTACAGACAATTGCATATTGACCTGCTTCTAAAAAAGCTTTCTAACCCGCTCTAGGTCTTCTTCAGTATCTACTGCAATTACATCGTGCTCTGTAATGCCCACTTTAATCTTCCCTCCATTTTCAATCCAACGGTTTTGCTCTAACATTTCTGCCATTTCTAAACTGCTAGCAGGCATGCTCGCAAACTCGCTTAAAGCGGAATACGTGTAAGCGTACATTCCTAAATGCTTATGGTATTGAAAGTGATTCGCCCACTCTTCCTTAGGGAAATCGCGTAAAGCAGGAATGGCGGTTCTACTGAAGTAGATAGCATTTCCAGATGTTGTAAAAGTCACGAATACGCCATTGTTGTGAGTAACATCATTTCCATCTTTAACGGGGATGACTAAGGTGGCAAACTGTGTTTCAGTATCCTCAAAACAAGATTTAATAGTCTCTAAACTTTCAGGATGTAATAGAGGCTCATCACCTTGAATATTGACAGCCACATCGAAGGATTCGTCTTCTAGTCCCTTGATCTTCTCCCAAGCTTCCAAGCACCGTGATGTTCCATTTTCATGTGCTTCACTGGTCATGACCACTTTTCCTCCAAAGGCCTTTACAACCTCTTCTATGCGAATATCATCTGTAGCGACATATACCGTATCTAAAGCTTGAGAAGCTTTTTCATAGACCCGTTGGATCATTGTTTTTCCAGCAATGTCTTTTAGAGGCTTGCCTTCTAATCTACTAGACCCATAACGAGCTGGAATTATGCCGAGGAAATTCATTTTCAGGAAATTATTAATCGGGTAAAGTTATTAGAATCCTATTTCACCATTCGGTTTGTGGCTCCTCACTTTAATTTCGGCCATTCTTATGGCAGCTACAGCTGCTTCTGTCCCTTTATTACCATGAATACCGCCAGAGCGATCTATAGCCTGTTGCATTGTATTATCGGTTAAAACACAAAAGATAACAGGAATATTCTGGGTTGCATTCAAGTGACTAATACCGTTGGTTACCCCTTGGCATACAAAATCGAAATGTTTCGTCTCTCCTTGAATAACAGAACCAATTACAATTACGGCATCGTACTTATTAGTATTTACCATATGCTGCGCTCCATAAGTCAGTTCATAACTTCCTGGAACATCAAGACGGTCAATATTTTCTTGAGCAACATTGTTCTCTAAAAGAGTGTCAATGGCTCCTTTGCACAATCCCTCGGTTATGCTTTCATTCCATTCAGAAACAACAATGCCGAACACCATATTCTCGGCATTCGGCATTTTAGCTTTGTTGTATTCTGATAAGTTCTTTCCGGCTGTTGCCATATTTCCTTATTAAGATTCCATTTGAGCCTGAGCTTTTGCAATGTACTTTTCTACATCTGCAGCTTCTCTAGAGTCTTTAAACTCTTCTTTAATACGCGTGTAATACTTCACCGCTTCTTTGTAGTTTCCTTCAGCCTCGCTAACAATAGCAGCTTTCATTAACACCAAAGGAATCACAAATTGATTATCGTTTATGCTCAACGCTTTGTTGTAATATTCTAAAGCTTCTTTAGGCTGACCTAACTCTAAGAAGGCATCACCTATTCCAGCTTTGGCTAAAACGCTCAATACCTGATCGTTTCCACTGAATTTATCTAAGTACTCAATAGCGTTTTCAAACTGACCTAAATTCAGGTAACAAACACCAGCATAATAATTTGCAGTGTTCCCAATTTTTGTACCGCTGTACTCACTAGCGATATCTAAAAATCCAAGCACATATCCATCTCCATTCAACGCAAGGTTAAGAGAATCTTGCTCTAAAAATTTCTGAGCCATGTAAACTTTCTCTTGAGCTTCTTGCTCTTGAGGAGCTACGATGTAAGTTTGGTATGCAAAAATTCCTAAGGCTATAACAACGATCGCTGCTACAACATAAAGAATAGGGTTTCTGTTATTTTCTAAAAACTGCTCTGCGCGCGTTAAACTCTGCTCAACACCTTCAAATACTTCTTCTGTATTATCCTGTTTTTTCGCCATTTGTGCTTATCTTTTTAAAGGTGGGCAAATTTAATTTTTTTTACATACCAGCCAAGTGTTTAAAGCGGGTTCGGCTATTTAATTTATAAGTGATGCCTTGTTGAAAAACACCATCGAGGAAAGGTTTAAAAATTCCTTAAAAAACAAGTGTAAAACATGCCCTTGATAAGAAGTACTCCTTATTTTTAATCCATGCACAACACGGTTCTTAAAAATTTACATCTGGTTGATTTTAAAAACATTAACCAGGCAGAGCTTCATTTTAGCGACAAGATAAACTGCTTTGTAGGCAACAATGGCTCTGGTAAAACGAATACCTTAGATGCTGTGCATTACCTCAGCGTTACCAAAAGCTATTTCAATTCTGTAGATTCTCAAAACATAAACCACAATGCCCCCTTCTTTGTTATTGAGGGTTGGTTTGAAAGAGATGAAAATGAAGAGCACATTTATTGCGGTTTAAAACGAGGGCAGAAAAAGACATTTAAACGCAACCAGAAGGAATACGAAAAGATCTCCGCTCATATCGGACTCATTCCTTTAGTGATCATTTCTCCCAGCGATAGAGACTTAATCTTGGAAGGTAGTGAGGTACGTAGAAAGTTTATGGATTCCGTGATCTCTCAGTCAGATCCTTTGTATTTAGATGACCTCATCGCCTATAACAAAACACTGAGCCAACGCAATGCCTTGTTAAAATACTTTGCAGCCAATAGAGTGTTTGATGCGGAGCAATTAGGCATTTACAATGAGATCTTAAAAGAACGAGGTAGTCGAATTTTTGATAAACGCATACGCTTTATTGAAGTTTTAAAGCCCCTGTTACTTGATTACTACCAACACATTGCGGGCGAAGAAGAGCATGTAAGTGTTGATTATACCAGCCATTTACATGAATTGGACTGGGATGAGCTCTTTGATAAGAATTTGGAGAAAGACCGAGTATTACAATACACTTCACAAGGAATTCATAGAGATGATCTCAAATTCAGTTTGTTTGGCTATCCCCTAAAAAAGACAGGAAGTCAGGGGCAGCAGAAGAGTTTTCTCATTGCCTTGAAATTGGCACAATTCGAATTTTTGAAGAATTTCAATAAGTCGAAACCACTGCTTTTATTGGATGATATTTTTGACAAACTTGATGAAACCCGCGTAGAGTCGCTCATTAAATTGGTTAACCAACATCACTTTGGACAGATTTTTATTACTGACACCCACCCAGAAAGAACCATAGACATTACCAAGCGCATTAATGAAGAATCTAAGATTTTTGAAGTAAGTAAAGGCGAGATCCATGAGAAGAACTGAGTCTATATCAATGAAAGATGCGATTGGTGAGTTCTTAGAACGCAATCGCTTAAAAAAGAAGTTTGACCAGACTGAGGTCATCTCACTTTGGAAAACCATGTTTGGCCCCGTTGTGGCCAATAGAACGACTCAACTCTTTTTTCGGGATGGTAAACTGTATGTGTCGCTGTCTTCGTCTGTCTTACGTCAAGAATTATCTATGAATAAAGCTAAGATCATTCAATCGCTGAACGATGAGATGAACCAAGAAGTAGTAAAAGAGATTGTGTTTAAGTAGACATAAGACTCAAGATGTGAGACTAGAGAAAGATTACTTGACTTCTGGATGTTCTACATCTGGAAAACCATAACTCGCTACTTTGGCCTTGTAACGTGGTTCATTCCAAAGGGGTTTCAATTGAGGCACAAATCTAGAGTTTGCAATATCTCGCCATTGCTCTTCCTTTTCGAAGTTGTCTAGAGCATTTTCTATATCTCCAAGGCCAGTATATAACAATGTACGAGCATAAGTTCCGTTTATCGAATCAGATGTTAAAAGATTGCGCACTTCTTTACCTCTCCCCAATTGAATCCAACTGTAGTATCGAAAAGAAGATGTTTTCATATTATTTGTTTTAGCATGAAGCTCTTCTATATCTTTATATCTCCCATCGTAAAACAGAATAAGAGATTCTAAATATGCTAACTCCCTTTCTCTTTCTGATCCCCATCTTTTTTTAAGATTATCAAGCAAAACATAGGCCTCCCTCAATTTGTCCATCCGCGATAGTAAATCAATATAATTCTTTGCGCTGAAATAAGACAGGTGTGCAGATGATCTTGCCAGATCAACATAGCGCTCAATTTCTGGATCTAATAAGAGCATATGATTGATATTCCAGTATATAGAATTATAATATTTTTCTATATCTCTATTAAGTAAAACATCATGAAACAGCCGACCTTCTTTTACTACATTATTCCAATCTTTTGAATATATATAACCCTTTATGAACTCCTGATGCTCATCACCTTCATAGGCCAAAAACTCCTTGTTTTTTTCAACATAAACCTTTGCCTCTTCAATTTTTTTAGAGTGGCATAAAGAATATACATAATGCCGCTGTATATATACGGAAAATGGATCAATTTCTATAGCTCTTCGGATAGAAGAAAGACCAGAATCAATTTCGTTTATTAAGCCATAATAGAAGCTCCTTCTTATGTGGGCGTAAGCATTGTTGGGTCCAAATTGAATCGCTTTATCTACAATGCGTTTTAGGGCTTTGTTTTTTGCTTGGCTTGGCTTTTCCCTATCCACTATGCCGTAATAGGCAATATAAACGTTGGCATTGGTAGAATCGAGCAACATAGCCTCGTCAATCAGCTGCTTAGCCAATAGCACAATAGAATCGTTTTTTCTATAGCCTAATTTCTGATTTATGATTAGATAATTGTATGCCAATTGGGCTTTTGCATCTACATAATTTGGATCTATCTCAAGTGCCTTGCGCAGCATATCATTTGCCCGCTTTATATTTTCCATCTTACGGTCATCTGCAGCCTCACGCGCCTTTAATAGTAGCTGATATGCTTCTATATTTTCTGTAGACGAATGCGCCAACCCCTGCTTCTCTTGAACAGAGATCTTAATATTCAAAACCTTGCTCACCTCCGTAGCCACTTCTCGTTGAATCGCAAAAACATCATTGAGCTGGCGCTGATAACTTTCTGCCCACAAATGGTCATCGTTTCCTGCATGAATGAGCTGTGCTGTAATGGCCACCTGGTCGCCTTGTTTACGCACGCTGCCTTCTACCACATACTCCACACCGAGCTCTTTAGCTATTTCAGGAATGGTTAACTCAGAGTTTTTAAAATGCATCACTGAAGTACGGCTTATTACTTTGAGGTTGCGTAGCTTACTGAGTTGCGTTAAAATATCTTCGGTTACCCCATCACAGAAAAACTCATTGTCTGGGTCATTACTCATATTTGTAAAAGGCAGTACAGCAATAGAAGCTTTACCATCAGAGTTCATGGATGTTAACCCATAATCGTTACTCATCCACCATAAGGATCCCAATGCTGCCATTAATAGAACAAAACCAATCAATAAAATAGGTTTGCGGCTGTTTGGTTTCTCCTTTAGTATCTTCTTATCTGCCTTTGTAAAAACTCCATCAATGGCTACTTCATAAATGTCAATCGGGCGATTTACATTTTTGAGGTGCATTTGCTCGATAAAACGAGTTTCAATATCCCCTTGAGCATGCACCACACTATTCACAGCATGAGAAACAAAAATGGCTTCTGACCTTCCGGCAGATTCTATGCGAGCTGCAATATTTACCGCATCGCCAAAAACGTCATCATTTTCAAAAACCACCTCACCTAAGTGGTTGCCAATTCTAAGATTTAAGTCGGGTATATCTTTTGTAGCTTTTTGAATTTCAATAGCACAACGAACTGCATCAGAAGCTTTTGCAAAACTGGCCATAGTGCCATCGCCTAACTCTTTTATAAAACGACCATTGTACTTATCAATCAGCGGCTTCTGTATCTGTCGGTTGAGTTGAAGAATCTCCAATGCTTTAGATTCATCCGAACCCATAAGTCGGGTGTACCCAACAATGTCGGTAAATACGATGGCGGCTAATTGTGTTTGGGTACTCATTAAAATCGAAAATAATCTTGTTTAAAATTAGCTTATTCTTTAATTATATTCTTTACCTCAGGAAAACCAAAACTCGCGACTTTGGCCTTATAACGTGGTTCATTCCAAAGGGGTTTCATGTCAATGTCAAAACGAGACCATGCAACATCTTTCCAACTCTCAACTTGTTCAAAATAAAAGAGTGCACTATCTATTTCACCTAAACCTGCATACAAAAATGAACGGTGGTATGGACCTTTTATGGAATCTGTAGCTAGCAAATTTCGTACTTCATCACTTCGCCCTAATTGTGTCCAACAGTAAAACCTGCTGCTACTATTTGGAAAAAAATAACTGTACAACCCCTCAGCGTTTTTAAACTCCCGATTTAGATAATAAATCTCCGCCTGAAACAATTGAGCACTTCTTTCATTTTCACTTAGCCAAAAGGCTGTAGAATCTTTTAGAACTTCATTTGCTTCTTCTAACCTGCCCAAACGATCTAAAATGAGCAAGTAGTTTATTGCGTTCCGATAAGATTTAACTGACATTTTCTTTGCGACTTCTTCATAAAGCTCAATATCCGGGTCTAATATTCGCATATCAGATATCGTAGTTCTAACAGCGATGTCATATCTATTAAAACCAACTTCAGATAAATTAATCATCGCTCTTGCTTCGTAAATGGCCTTATTCCATTCTTCATTTTCTATATAAGAAATTCTGAAGTAATGATGCTGGGTGCCATTATAGTCTAATAACTTATTATGTTTTTCATAAAATGCTTTGGCATCTTCAGTTCTACCAGCATAGCAAAGAATATGGAAGTAGTTTCTGTTGAGAGTTACGGAAAATGGATCTAATTCAATAGCTTTTTTTTGAGCCTCAATCGCTTTGTCATATTCTTCAAAGTGTTGATAGGATTGCATTTTCTTAAAATATGCATACGCATTATTGGGATCTAACATCGATGCTTTCTCTGCTAACTGTAATTCCACCTTATGACGTGAATCAATATCATCTACAGCGACCGCAACCCAATTGTAACGGGCTATGTAAATCATCGCATTCATAGAGTCTATTTTCATAGCATCATTCAGTATTTCATCAGCCAATTGAATCAAGGAGTCATTCTTCAAATTATATGTGTACCAGTTTTGCAACAAAATAGCATGGGCTAATTGCGCTTTAGCCTCTACATACATTGGGTCCAATTCTACCGCTTTCGTTAGTAGGTCTATAGATCTTCTAATTCCTTCATTTGAACGACTATCTGCCGCTTCCTTAGCTTTTAAAACAAGCTGGTAAGCCTCTAAATTTTCTGTAGACGAATGTGCCAACCCTTGCTTCTCTTGGACTGAGATCTTGATATTTAATACCTTGCTCACCTCCGTAGCCACTTCCCGTTGAATGGCAAACACATCATTGAGTTGGCGCTGATAACTTTCTGCCCATAAATGGTCATCATTTTCTGCATGAATCAACTGTGCGGTTATCGCTACCTGCTCGCCTTGTTTACGCACGCTACCTTCTACAACATACTCCACACCTAGCTCTTTAGCTATTTCAGGGATGGTTAATGCTGAGTTTTTAAAATGCATAACAGAAGTGCGTGAAATAACCTTGAGGTTGCGAAGCTTACTGAGTTGCGTTAATATATCTTCTGTTACCCCATCACAGAAAAACTCATTGTCTGGGTCACTACTCATGTTTGTAAAGGGTAAAACCGCAATAGACGCTTTACCATCTTGGTTCATCGCAGTACTATTCGAGTCTTTACTCATCCACCATAAAAAACCTAAAGTTGCAATGAGCAGAACAGCCCCTACAGCCAAAAATGGTTGACGATTGCGTATTGTCTTATTATCGGTTTTCTTGTCTGTCTTTGTGAATTCACCATCAATGGCAACTTCGTAAATATCGATAGGGCGGTTTACATTTTTAAGTTGCATTTGCTCCACAAACCGTGTTTCAAATTCCTTCTTTCCATGAATAATGCTTCGTACCGCATTTGAAATAAAAATGGCACCTGGCTTTCCAGCAGACTCAATTCGGGAAGCAATATTCACGGCATCACCAAAAACATCACCTTCTTCAAAAACCACTTCACCTAAGTGGATACCTATTCTGAGTTTTAGATCGGGAATCGACTTCCAAGCTTTTTGAATTTCAATAGCGCATTGAACCGCATCTGTAGCTTTAGAGAAACTTGCCATCGTTCCGTCTCCCAATTCCTTAATGAATTTACCATTGTACTTTTCAATCAATGGTTTTTGAATGTCTCGATTGGTATGCAGCACCTCAAGAGCCTTGCTTTCATCAGAACCCATTAAACCGGTGTACCCTACGATATCCGTAAATATGATGGCAGCTAACTGGGTGACTCTTTCCATTGGTAAAGTTGAAAGGGAAAGATAAAGAAGTTGAAGTACAATTAAAACAGATGAATCGAATCATAGGGTTCTCATTCTTGTCAACCCTATTTTTATACATTAGCCTTCCCTAAAATTCCCATTTGAAATTCTGACTTTAAAACCACTATGAAAAATGAAAAAACTATTAACAGGAATTGCGCTCTTAACCGCTTCATTTATGCTTGATGCCCAAGTAGACCTGGCTTATCAATCGCCAGATGATAAGATTATGCAATGGGCAGATGCACCCATGACACCAGGCATCAGAATCAGCTCTGAAGGTGAATATATGGTGCTGATGGAGCGTGATCGTTACAAGAGTATTGTAGACCTTTCTGATCAGGAAATGAGATTAGGAGGTTTGCGCATTAATCCGGTAACGAACATCTCTAGCCGTGTAACTTATTACAAAGGCATGGCCATTCAAAAAGTAGGAGACAAAGACAAGACTTCTGTTTCTGGAATGCCCTCAAGCCCCAGGTTAGCCAACTTTGTTTGGTCTCCAGATGAAAAGTATATGGCTTTTACCAACACTACTGAAAAAGGAGTTGAGCTCTGGGTAGTAGAAGTAAAATCGGCTAAAGCCACTAAACTCACAAGCGACAACCTCAACGCTAATATGGGGCGACCTATGGTTTGGATGCCTAACAGCGAAGGTTTTATCATCAAACAACTACCCGAAGACAAAAAGGGACTGATTGACAAGAGCGTTGCTGTTCCAACCGGACCTGTAATCTCAGAGAACGATGGCGACAAAGCTCAGAATCGTACTTATCAAGATCTTTTGAAAGACAAAGCGGATGAGCACAACTTCGAACAACTTTCAAGAGCTACTTTATATAACCTCGATTTAAAAGGCAACAAAACCGAATTCAAACCAACGGCTATGTATCGCGGGGTTAGTTTTTCTCCTGATGGCGAATATGTAATGGTTACTGAGATCAAGAAACCTTTTTCTTACATCGTTCCTTATAGCCGCTTTCCCTATGAAACAGCAGTATACGGAAAGAGCGGTGCTAAAGTGAAAACCATTTTAGATGCTCCTTTAAATGAAGTTCTACCCATAGGTTTTATGGCTGTTCGCAAAGAGATGCGCAATATTTCCTGGCGTTCAGACAAGGCACATACTTTATACTACTGTGTTGCATTAGACGGAGGAGATCCTGCTAAAGAAGTTGAATACCGCGATGAGGTATTTGAGTGGACTGCACCTTTTGACAAAGATGCACGCAGCATAATGAAGTGTAAAGATCGTTTTGCAGGAATTACTTTCAGCGAAGGCGACATTGCCATTGCTTATGACTACTGGTGGAACACTAGAAACGTTAGAACTTATTTAATCAATCCGAATGATAATGGCGAAACACCCGTAGTGATCAACGAAAGAAACTACCAAGATCGCTACAACGACCCAGGTAGTTATGTGACGAAAAAGAATGATTATGGGAGAAGAGTTTTAGAGCGAATGGGCGACAACCTTTACCTTTTAGGTGATGGTTATACCAAAGATGGAATTAAGCCTTTTGTAGATGAATACAACATCAAAACAAAAAAGGCTAAGCGTCTATATCAAGCACAGCATGCAGGAACTCTAGAAACGATAAGCTACGCCTTCAATATGAAAAAGGGTGAGATTCTTACCAGAATAGAATCACCTACAGAATACCCAAATTACTATATCAGAAACATCAAAAAGCGAATTGCTCCCAAGCAGATCACTTTTGTTGAGAATCCGTTTAACGGGATGAAGGACATTACGAAAGAAGTGATCACCTACAAGCGAGATGACGGGGTTGAGCTCTCTGCAGTAATGTACTTACCTGCGGGTTACGATACCAAAAACCCAACAAAACTACCGATGTTAATGTGGGCCTATCCAGAAGAGTTTAAAGACAAAAGCAGTGCTGGCCAGGTTACAAACTCACCTTATGAATTCATTTATCCATACTACGGTTCTTTTGTATACTGGGTAAATAAAGGATACATCGTATTAGATGATGCTTCTTTCCCCATTATTGGCGAAGGAGACAAAGAACCCAACGACAGTTTTATTCCACAATTGGTGGCCAATGCAAAAGCAGCTATAGATGCGGTTGACGCCAAGGGTTATGTGGATAGAAGTCGTGTGGCTGTTGGAGGGCATTCTTATGGAGCTTTTATGACGGCTAACCTTCTGACTCATTCAGATTTGTTTGCAGCAGGAATTGCGCGCAGTGGCGCTTACAACAGAACGCTTACTCCATTTGGTTTCCAAAGTGAAGAACGAAGCTACTGGGAGGCACCTGAAATCTACTATACCATGGCTCCATTTATGCATGCGGATAAGATGAAATATCCCCTTTTGTTGATTCATGGTGGTGCTGATAATAACTCAGGAACATACACCATGCAGAGCGAACGCTATTTCAACGCCTTGAAAGGATTGGGCGCCACCGTAAGATTAGTGGTATTGCCTAAAGAAAGTCATGGATACGCTGCTAAAGAAAGCATTATGCACATGCTTTGGGAGCAAGATGAGTGGCTAGAGAAATATGTGAAGAACCGAGAAGAAGAAGCAAGTAAATAGACAATGTTAATCGGACGAAATCGTTAAAGTTTCGTCCGATTTAATTTTTAGCCGATGCGTACATTTAAATTTTTGCTCCTGATAAGCACTCTAAGTTTCATTTTTTCGTGTACCGAAGAGCAAGACTACAAAACGTTGAAGATTGCCAGCTCAAGAGCAGACTGCACAGGTGTCGGTCCTCAAACTTGCTATTGGGTATTAGATGTCACTGATTCCATTAATGGAAATTGGGGATATTTCTATGAAGCCATTGAAGGCTTTGAATATGAACCTGGATATGTATACACAATCAAGGTTGCCGTTACTGAGTTGCCTTCTGAAGACGTTCCAGCTGATGCTTCAACACTCAAATACAGTTTACATCAAATTGAAGAAAAGAAGAAAGACCCGCTATTAGTTCTTCATGACATTTGGGTTGCAGAAGAATTAATGGGAGAAATTATTTCGTTTGATTCCACTCACGTTTCTGAATTACCCCAAATTGAAATTTTTCCAGCCATTCAAAAAGCGCTGGGTTCTGACGGTTGCAATTCAACGAATGCCACCATCAAAGAACTGACAGAAACCAAATTTGTTTTTGGAAATGTTGCCAGTACGCGAATGATGTGTCCCGACATGACCATACCGGATCAATACAATCAAGCCTTGGGATTAACACAATCTTGGAAAATCGTTAACACCATTCTCCACTTCATGGATATCGATGGTAGAGTTATAGTGAAATTCAAAAAGATTGATTAGGCTATTTATTGCCCTTTTCTTATTGTCTTCAAGCATTGGTCTAAGTCAATGTTTAGTCCCTCTGTGGGCAAATTCCCGAGCATTTCAAAATGAGGATGTGGGGTTCAAATTATATGTTGATGGCGACCTTTGGTTTGAAACGATCTCATTACAAGACAGCTTTGAGAATATTTCATTCGAGCGTATCCTTCCCTTGGAACCTGGAGCTCATGTGATTTTTGTGGAGGATAACTTTGGTCGATTTAATAAAGGTATCGCTGTTATTGTTGATTCTGTCAATGCCTATCACAACTTAAGTATCAATTATGTCTACGCACCAGATCATAGAAAACAGTTTAATACAATCTTAAATAGTCGTGTATCTCAAAAACTGAAATTATTACCACATACAAGACAAGATTCTCTGGACCTTTGGCAAACGGAACGAATTAAACTGTACGACCAAAAAGATAGAATCTTAATGGAGCCCACCGAACGCGGATTTAAGCTCACTTGGGGATATGCCATCAAAACGAAAGATGACGAATAAAATTCATCATTGAAATTTTAGAATCTTTATGGCGTCATACATTCACTATCAAATTCAGAACATTGAAAATCAATATTTTTTGGTTCAGACGCGATCTTCGATTAGAAGATAACCATGGCTTAAGCGAAGCTCTCAAAGGTGACCTTCCTGTTCTTCCAATTTTCATATTTGATGATGATATTCTAGAAGAACTTCCTTTAGATGATGCGCGAGTTCAATTTATATACCAATCCTTGAGCGCTATTCAAGAATCACTTGTTGAATTCGGGAGCAATCTTAAAGTTTTAAAAGGAAAACCAATTGAAGTTTGGAAAGAAATTCTAGGCGAATTTGATGTAAACGCGGTCTACACGAACAAGGACTATGAGCCCTATAGTAGAACTCGAGATTTTGAAATACAAAATCTTTTAAAAGAACAAGGGGCTTCATTTCATCGACTTAAAGATCATGTGATTTTTGAGGAAAGAGAGGTGATGAAACCTGATGGTAAACCCTATACCGTATTCACACCCTTTAAGAAAAGATGGTTGGCTTCATTCAAGC
>JAOARK010000270.1 GCA_025210575.1 Schleiferiaceae bacterium | reverse complement strand
TTCCTTTCATCATTATTATACAATTATCCAGATTGGCCACTACTGCATTCAATCCTGTAAACAACAATAAGAAGTATACTATCCCTTCTTTCGCACTACTAAAGAAGTCCTATCCAATAGCAATGAATACAGCAATAACGAGTGATATGATTAAGGAGAACGCGGTACGTTTCCAAATGAACTTATTAGGCGTTTTATTGTAACTCAAAAATTGAGTAATAGCCATAAGAAGTGTAACAACTATGGCAAATGGTACTTGAATAGAATTATAGTGACCAATAACATCGTCTAATACCTGATCGTTTTCAAATAGAGGTAACATACCATTTGGACCAAACCAACTGTTGAAAATGGGTAGAGAAGTAGATAAGGTAATCTGTATAGCAGAAATCAACAAAATCAAAGCTCCAACAAACATCCAAAACTCCCTTGAGCTCATGTTTTCGTCTTTGCTAGACTTTGGTATTCCTTTGTAACGAGCCCAGAAAATTACAAAAGGTCCAATGGCAAAAAGCAACAACATGACCAGTAATTGGGCATTCAAACCAAGGTCAACAAAAGCGTGAACAGAGGTGTCTCCTAACGCTCCACTCCTTGTTAAAAAGGTTGAGTAAAGAACCAAAGAGAATGAGATCATTGTAAAGAAATAAGTGGCAACAAGAACGCCTCCTTTATTTCTTTGAATAAGCATTAAATGCATTGCCGCAACTAGCGTAAGCCATGGAACAAGAGAGGAATTTTCTACTGGATCCCATGCCCAAAAACCACCGAAGCTCAATGCTTCATAAGCCCAAGCTCCTCCCATTAAGATACCTGTTCCTAAAACTGAAACGCCAACAATAGCCCAAGGTAAAGTCGGTTTTATCCAACCTTTATGGTCTTTGCTTAAAAGTCCTGCGATGGCAAAACAAAAAGGAATAATTACTAATGCAAAACCTAAGAATAGCGTAGGAGGGTGAATGGTCATCCAATAGTTTTGAAGCAATGGATTTAACCCGTTTCCATCCATAAATGCAGGGAATTTCTGCAAGTAATCGGTCCATTCTGTCCATGGTGCACCAATGTTTTCCTCAAGATTACGAATGAGAATAAATGGGCTACTTCCAACCTTTACTCCAAAAACATATACTCCCATTACCATGGTGGCAAGTACAGCTTGTACGAAGGTAAGAACGGGTACGGTTTTACTCTCCCAAGATTTGGCAGTGTGAACCAAGATCAGTCCAATTACCGCATGCCAGAACATCCAGAGTAAAAAGCTTCCTTCCTGTCCTTCCCAGAAAGCAGAGAATAGGAATCGACCAGGAAGATCTAAAGAGGTGTGCTTCCAGACATAATCATATTCAAAGTAATGATTGGCCATCATGAAAAAAAGCGTACCTACTATTGTAAATACACTTCCTGCATGAAGATAATATGAAGTTCGCGCAAGCTTTTTCCAACTTGCATCTTGTGTTTTATTGAAAAAGTAGTAAGCAACACTACTTAAAATTGCCGAGGTAAATGCTAAGATAACCGCTAACCTACCGAGGTTACCGGCCCAAATGTGTTCACCAATATACTCCATGAATTAAATCGCTTCAGAATCGTTGTTGCCCGCCATTTGATTTTGCTCGTTGTATTTCGATGGGCATTTCATTAAAATTTCGCTGGCAATAAATGCCGTATCGGTAGCGATACCGGTTAAGGTAATTTCTTCGCTTCGTTCAAAATCCTGTGGTTTTGTCTTGTTTAGGTAAACTTTTGAGCTTCGACCATCCTTGTCAACACAAGTAAAACTCAACATGATTGTATTTGGATCGAATGAGATTTCTTCATTTAAGTCTAACGAACCAATTACTTTTACCTGTTGCCCCATATTTTTCTCAGCTCCAGTAAAACTTTGGTATGTGCTAAAATCATTAGCGCCTATTCTTGAAATTAACCATGCAACAGAAAGCGCAATAACTACTATAATCGCTATGTGAGACTTTTTCATTTTCTATCTATATCTTTTAATCGAGCTTCTACTTTGCTCACTTTTTTATCAATGTAAAAGAGGTAAGTAAACATTCCTAAAACAATTATTAAAACTACACCAAAAACAACTTCAAGGTTATCATCACCTTCAAGAGTTTGCATTTCTTGGGCATACGCAGAAACCGCCATGAGCAACATGAATGCACAAAGTGTGAAAAGTTTACTTAATCGACTCATAAAAATTATTTTCCTTTTTATCTAAGTAGTTGCTCACTCTTTTCAGTCTGATTTTGACGTTTGTAAGCCAAAATCCAAACATTATCCAACCAATAACAGCAGGATAGAAAACAGTGCGCATATTATTATCTAAATCATAACTTCCAAATGCAGGATTGCCTCCGTTACCCGGATGTAAGCTGTCTGTAAGTCGTGGTAATATTCCAATAAACACGATCATTAGAAAAAACGCAAAGATGTTATAGACTGCAGATATCTGAGCCTTCTTTTCTTGGTCTTCGATACTTCCGCGTAAAACAAAATAGGCAAGATAGATCAGCATGGTAATGGCGCTTCCATTGAGTTTTGGATCATTAGTCCAAAAAGCTCCCCATGTAAATTTTGCCCATAACATACCTGTTAGCAAACCCAAGCTTGCAAATACCAACCCTGATGTGGCAAAAAGAACGCTTTTAGTATCGTTTTCAAGAGGGTTGTCGTTTTGCTTGTTTTTAAATTTGCTTAAATGTAGAATGCCGAAAACCATAGAAGAACCCATCATCACAATCATAGCAAACCACATGGGTACGTGGAAATATAAGTTTCTAATTGTTTCGCGTAAAATGGGTAAGTGAGGAATAGATCCTTTAAAGCCGAAAATATAACTGTACAAAATCAATGCTACAGCTAAAATTTTCCACCAAATGCCTTTCATCTAAAGTGTTTGAATTATTCGCGCCAAAGGTATGGAAATAATAGATAGCTCATGATGATAACCATCAGGTTCAATCCCATTAAAAGCGCTAATAAATCGTAGAATCCACCAGTTTCTTCAATACCTAACAAAGCGTACTCTGTAGCCTTCATGAGGGTAATAATAAATGGAAAGAGTAGAGGTATACTTAAGATGGCCATAAGGGTCGCGTTTTGGTCGGTGTGACTTGCAATTCCTGCAACCATAGTTAGAATTGAAGAAAACCCAATGGCGCCTATTACCAAAACAGCCAAGAACATTGCTTGATCTTTAATGAGATTTCCCATCAACCCAGAGATGAGACCATAAGTTAGTAGTGAGATTATCAATAAAATAAGTGTGTTATAAATAATCTTAGATAGAATGAGTGATTGAGGTTTAACCAGTTGATAGGTGTACCAAAACCTGCTTCGTGTTTCGGAAGCAAAACTTCTAATTGACATCTGTATGGCTCCAAATATGAGTATGATCCAAAAAAGAGCATTCCATACTTTTGCCTGATCTATTTGTTTAAAAGCCAAATAAGCAACATAAACAGTTGTAAGCACATAAAGCAATACGGAGAAAAAAGAAAAACGCTTTCTAAAATCAAGGCGTATGTCTTTTTTTATGAGCGTAATTATTTCTTGTAACATTGTTGCGCAAAAATAAGTTTAGGTTTAATTCAGTTGCGGTAAGGATGAAAAAGATATTTTTAGCATTAAGTGTAATTTTTCTAGGGGCATGTCAGTCTAACGAAAGCTCCGAAAACTCTATGGAAAAAGAACAGAATCAAGAACAATCACAAACACAAAAAACTATGAGTTTTTACGATCTTGAGGGAACAACATTGATGGGAGATGCATTTTCATTTTCATCGCTAAAAGGAAAAAGGGTGTTAATTGTTAACACGGCTTCAGAATGTGGGTTCACACCTCAGTACACTCAATTGCAAGAATTGTATGAAGGGTTTCACGATAAAAATTTTGAGATTATCGGATTTCCGGCTAATAACTTTGGAAAACAAGAGCCAGGTGAAAATGAAGAGATCGCAGAATTCTGTAAAAAGAATTTCGGGGTGAGTTTCACAATGATGGAGAAGAGTGACGTAATAGGAGAGAACACAAACTCAGTGTATCGTTGGATCGATCAAGATGCGAAGGACAATGGTGTTGAGCATAGCGTAGAATGGAACTTCCATAAAGTGATGATAAATGAAAATGGACACGTAGTTGCTTCGTACCCTTCTAAGGTTAGCCCTGTTGATGAACAGATATTAAACTATTTAAGTAAATAGTATGCAAGAGCATAAACTTGAAATCTTAGCCTTAGGTGCACACCCTGATGATGTTGAATTGGGTGCAAGTGGAACTATTGCAAAACACGTTGCCCAAGGAGATCGTTGTGGAGTTGTTGATTTTACAAAAGGAGAGCTAGGTACCAGAGGTACTCCTGAATTACGAATGGTTGAAGCGGAAAATGCCGGAAGCATTTTAGGGTTAGTAGCTAGAGAAAACCTTGGTCTAAGAGATGGTTTTATTACGAATGATGAAGAAAGTCAACTCAAGGTAATTGAGGTCATCCGAAAGTATCGACCTGAAATACTCTTGATTAACGCGCCTAACGATAGACACCCTGATCACGGTGAGGCCAGTAGGTTATCTGTAAGAGCTTCTTTTTTATCTGGATTGAGGAATATTGAAACAAGGATGAATGGTGAAATTCAGGAACCTTGGAGGCCAAAAGCTGTATATCATTACATTCAGTATTATGACCTAGCAGCAGATTTTATAGTTGACATTACTGGTTACATGGATAAAAAGATGGAAAGTATCATGGCTTATAAATCTCAATTCTATGATCCAGAATCTAAAGAACCAAAAACAGTAATTTCATCTGAAGGTTTTTTTAAAAGTCTTGAGAGCAGAGCTGAAGAATGGGGTAGACAGATCTACCGCAAACATGGCGAAGGCTTTATTAAAGAAAGAAGATTAGGTGTAGAAGATCTAGGTAAATTGATTTAAGCAAAACGCTGAACTCGACCTACCACTAGATTGATCTTTTCTATCGCGGTTTTATGCACTGTTAAAACTCCATATTTTGGGTTCAAACTTTTTAAAACAAGCTTCGAACCTAAAACGTTTTCCACAATTCGTAAGAGATTCAATTCTTTAAATTCTAAATAATAGATCTCGCCTAATGGAAGAACGCTGTCTTTGCTCAGATTTTTCAAGAGTAAAATATCACCATGCTGAATGTCGGGTTCCATTGCATCTACCGTACAAACCACGTGATCTGTGAACGGAATTCCTAAAACATCTTTAGAGTTACTTAAACTTCCAGCGGCAGCCATCATTGCTAAAGAATTCACGCCTGCATTCTGCTTTGGTCCGATAATATTGTCTAACTCATCGCCAAAAGCATTTTTAAGTTTAACGTAGATCTTTTTACTTACAGATTTACCTGTTCGTTCATAATGTGAGATCAGTCCTTGGTTAATACCGGTTTTATCTGAAAGTTCTCTTTGTGTAAGACCTAAATGCAATCTTACTCTCTTCATT